>JBAPPP010000403.1:0-10148 GCA_049280175.1 Rhodanobacter sp. | reverse complement strand
GCCATCCGCCTGCACCTGTCCCAACCTCCCCTATCCCAGCAGATTCAGGCGCTTGAGCAGGATCTGGGCGTGCGCCTGCTCGAGCGCAACAAGCGCAATGTGGCGCTGACGGAACCAGGCCGGGTCTTTCTGGAGCAGGCGCGCCAGATTCTGGCCAAGGCCGACGAGGCGCGCAGCCACGTGGTTGCTGCCGCCGCCGGCTACAGCGGCCAGCTGCGGTTGGCGTATACGGTTTCGGTCTCGTTTCATCCGGCGCTGCCGCAAACCCTGCTGCGTTACGGCCAGATCGCGCCCAATGTCCTGCTGCAGCTCAGCGAGATGTATACGGAGCCACAGTTCGCCGCATTGCTGGCGGGTCAAATCGATGTCGGCTTTGTGCGTGATGAGCCCACCCATGCGCAGGACGCGCGCAATCTGCGGCTGAGTGTCATCGATCGCGAACCCTTGCTGCTCGCGATGCCTGCTCGTCACCCGCTGGCAAACCGCAGCAGCCTACGCCTGGCCGAGGTGGCTGCCGATCCATTTGTATCGCAACCGCGCGAACTCGCGTCCACGCTTTATGACCGGCTGGTCACTTTGGCGACCAAGGCGGGGTTCCAGCCGCTGATTGGTCAGCACGCACAGCAAATCAATGGCTTGCTGGCCCTCGTCGCCGCCGGCCTGGGTCTGGCCTTGGTGCCTGCCTCCATGCGCGCGGTGCGACTGACTGGAGTGAGCTATGTGCCGCTGGAGGACTCCGACGCGTATCTGTTGCTGGCCGTGGCCTGCCGCAGCGACGACCATTCGCCGGTGCTGCAACAGTTCCTGTCCACAGTCGCCGAGTCCGTGGCCGCCTCAGGCTTGTGATAAGCCATATAAGCCGTTACACTTGCGCGCTTAACTAATCCCCGTTTAGTGTCAGGAGCTGGCCGTGAAGGTGCTTAACTCTTTGAAGTCCGCCAAGTCGCGGCACCGTGACTGCAAGGTTGTGCGTCGTCGCGGTAAGGTGTTCGTGATCTGCAAGAGCAATCCCCGTTTCAAGGCTCGTCAGCGCTGATCCCAGCATGACGTGTCGATGAAAAGGCCGCACATGTGCGGCCTTTTTTATGGTCGACATCCGGGAAACCACCGCAACCGCTCAGCGTGATCGCACCACGCGACACGACAGCCACAAGAGCACGGCGGCAATCGACAGCGAAACCCAGTAGTCGCTAGGCGCCGGGCCCCACCAGTGGATATGCCAGGGGATATAGCGCGGCGCGAAATGCGCCACACCATACGCCGGGTTCAATACGAACCATAGAAAGTCCTCGCTGATCCAGAACAGCATGATGCAGGCGAACACGCGCGCCTCGGCACGCCAGCTCCAGTTCCCGGCAAAAGCCAGCGGAAAATGGAAGAACAACGCCATGCATGGAAACAGCCACGCGTGATAGCCGGTCATCGGCCGGCCGCCCCAGAAAATATCCAACAACCAGTGGTGCTCGATGCGCCAGGTCGGCAGATTCGCCGCCCAACCGGCCGCACCTTCGATCTGGATCTCGACGTGGGCGAAGAAGAACGCCAGCAGCACAGTCCAACCGAGCGTCAGCAACAGCACCAGCGGGTGCGTGGAAACCGAGGCTACGTTGCTGCGAGTCCCGAAGGATCGTTGGTCCAACTGACGCACGCTCACAGCCCCACCGGCATCGCCGCCGGCTGCTGGTCGTTGAGCTGAGCCTGCACGATCTCAAGTACGCGTCGCGCTGCCTGCGGCTGCCCCAGGCGACGGGCACATTCGCGCATCCGCAGCAGACGTTCCGGCTCGGCCAGCAATTGGCGCACCCGGTATTCCAGCGAAATCAGGTCGATCGCCTTCAACGCAGCACCCTGCTCCAGCACGTAGTCTGCGTTGCGTTCTTCCTGACCGGGGATCGGCGCATACACCACCATCGGCAGACCCATCGCAAGGCACTCCGAGGTGGTCAGCCCGCCGGGCTTGGTGATCACCAGGTCAGCACAGGCCATCAGCTGTGCCACCTCGTTGGTGAAGCCGAACGGAAACAGCCGCCCCGGATGCTCGGTGGCCAGGGTCTGCAATCGGGCCAGTGCTGTTTCATTGCGCCCGGCCAGCACGATCAACTGGAAGTCATGCTCCAACCGCATCAGGGTTGCTGCCACTTCGTCGAGCTTGCCGACGCCAGCGCCGCCGCCCATCAGCATGATGGTGCGCCGTGAGGGATCGAAGCCGAAGCGTTCGGCGCAAAGCCGACGCTCTTGCGACTCGGTAAACGCCGGCATCACCGGAATGCCCGTGGTGTGGATACGTTCGGCATCGATGCCGTTCGCCCGCATGCGGAACGCAATTTCATCGCTAGCGGCAAAGAAGCCCGTCATGTGTGGGATGACCCACATGCCGTGCAGGTCAAAATCGGTGACTTGAACCCATACCGGCACCGCCATCCGCTCACGCCGGATATCGTGCATCAGCATTTCGGCGGGCAGAAAGTGGGTGCAGACAATAGCGTCAGGTGCGAACGCGTTGATCGCCTTGCGCAGATCGCCCGTACTGAGCCGCTCGACCGCGCGCCGCAGCTTCTGCATCGGGCTATCCGGATCGGCGTCGGAGCTGCGTTGATACAGCACACCCCACAGCGTGGGGTAGCTATTGACCAGGGTGATATAGAAGTCCGTATACAGCTTGCGGAACGTGGACGGAACGAAGTCCATCGCGTCCAGATGCATCGTCTGGACCTGCGGCAAGTTCGCTTGCGCGGTCAGATGCAACGCCTCGGCGGCTCGCATGTGGCCTGCGCCGGCCGAGACACTGAGGAACAGAATTTTCTGCTGCGGCATGT
Source organism: Rhodanobacter sp. (assembly GCA_049280175.1). Taxonomy (GTDB): domain Bacteria; phylum Pseudomonadota; class Gammaproteobacteria; order Xanthomonadales; family Rhodanobacteraceae; genus Rhodanobacter. The sequence continues at coordinate 7,332 of JBAPPP010000403.1, read as the reverse complement.
CTCGATCCGTGGTCAGGTACTTGGCGACAAGGGCGGCCGCGCCGCCCACTGGTTATCTGACCACCCGCAAATGACGGCCGGTCATTTCACACGCGCTTTCAGGAATAACGCACACCCGTGATTTCGTAGTGTTTCACACCATTGGGCGCCGTGAACTCGAAGCTGTCACCAGAGCTCTTGCCGATCAATGCACGGGCAATCGGTGAAGACACCGCAATCAGTCGCTGCTTGATGTCCGCTTCCAGGTCACCCACGATCTGATAGGTGACGGCCACGCCTGTGTCTTCGTCTTGCAGATCCACGGTGGCACCGAAGACCACCCGGTTGCCGGGATTGAGCCGCGACACATCGATCACTTCAGCCGTGGACAGTGCGGCTTCCAGCTCGCCAATGCGGCCTTCGGCGAAACTCTGTTGATCGCGTGCGGCGTGATATTCGGCATTTTCCTTGAGATCGCCGTGCGCACGGGCCTCGGCGATCGCCGCGATGATGCGCGGCCGATCGACAAATTTCAGGCGATCAAGCTCGGCGCGCAGACGCTCCGAGCCAACCTTGGTGATGGGGGCGCGATTCATGCGCTCAACTCCTTGTGCAGTTCCTGCAGGCTGTGCACCTCGCCATCGCTGCGGAAATCCAGCGAATGCACGAGCGCGCGGGCGCCGGCAACGGTAGTGGAATAAGTGACACGGTGCTGCAACGCCTCGCGCCGGATCGAGAACGAGTCGGCAATCGCCTGCTTGCCCTCGGTCGTGTTGACGATATAGACGATTTCGCCGTTCTTGATCAGATCGACGATATGCGGCCGACCTTCGAGCACCTTGTTGATGCGCTCGCAGACGACACCGTGCTCGGCCAGGTAGCTGGCGGTACCGGAAGTCGCTACCAGGCTGAAGCCGCGCGCGATGACCTCCTTCGCCACTGGCAATAGGCGATGCTTGTCGCTGTCGCGTACCGACAGGAACACCTTGCCTACCGTCGGTGGTTTGATACCGGCAGCCTCGTGACCGCGGGCGAAGGCGGCGCCAAAGCTGCGGCCCACACCCATCACCTCACCGGTCGAGCGCATCTCGGGGCCGAGGATCGGGTCGACATTCTGGAACTTCAGGAACGGGAAGATCGCCTCCTTCACCGAGTAGTACGCGGGGATCACTTCGTGGGTCGCCCCGAGGCTTGCCAGCGAACGGCCCGCCATCACGCGGGCAGCGATCTTGGCCAGCGGCACACCGGTCGCCTTGGACACGAATGGCACCGTGCGCGAGGCGCGCGGATTCACTTCGAGGATGAACACGGTGTCGCCCTGAATCGCGAACTGGGTGTTCATCAGGCCGATGACTTTCAACTCGCGTGCCATCAGGGTGACCTGGCGGCGCATCTCGTCCTGGACTTCCGCCGACAGCGAATACGGCGGCAGCGAGCACGATGAATCACCCGAGTGCACGCCCGCCTCCTCGATGTGCTCCATGATGCCGCCGATCAGCACATTGCCGCCGATGTCGGCGATCACATCGACATCCACCTCGACCGCATGATCGAGGAAGCGATCCAGCAGCACCGGCGAATCGTTCGATACCTTGACCGCATCGCGGATGTAGCGCGACAGATCCGCGTCGTCATGCACCACTTCCATCGCGCGACCACCGAGCACGTAGCTCGGGCGCACCACCAACGGATAACCAATCTCGCGCGCCAGAGCCAACGCCTCGTCGGCATTACGAGCGGTGCGGTTCGGCGGCTGCTTCAGGCCGATTTTCTCGATCATCTGCTGGAAGCGCTCGCGATCCTCGGCCAGGTCGATGCTGTCCGGACTGGTGCCGATTATCGGCACGCCCGCCGCTTCCAGCGCACGCGCCAGCTTTAGCGGGGTCTGGCCGCCGTACTGCACGATCACGCCCTTCGGCTTTTCCAGATGGACGATTTCCAGCACGTCCTCCAGCGTCAGCGACTCGAAGTACAAGCGGTCGGAGGTGTCGTAGTCGGTCGAGACAGTCTCCGGATTGCAGTTGACCATGATGGTCTCGTAACCATCCTCGCGCAGCGCCAGCGCGGCATGCACGCAGCAATAGTCGAACTCGATGCCCTGACCGATGCGATTCGGGCCACCGCCCAGCACCATGATCTTGTCGCGATCGGTCGGTGCTGCCTCGCATTCTTCCTCATAGGTCGAATACATGTAGGCGGTACTGGTGGCGAACTCGGCGGCGCAGGAATCCACGCGCTTGTACACCGGACGCACGCCGAGCGTATGCCGCAGGTGGCGCACAGCCGCTTCGTCGGTGGCAACCAGTTCGGCGACACGCGCATCGGAGAATCCGAGCCGCTTGAGTTCGCGCATGCGCGGCTCGTCAAGCGCGGTCAGCCCCTGCTTGGTGATCTCCGCCTCGGTCAACACGATGTCCTCGAACGCGGCGAGGAACCATGGATCGACCCGGCTCAGGTTGTGCACTTCCTCCAGCGAAAGACCGGCGCGGAACGCATCAGCCAGATGGAACACCCGGTCCGGTCGCGGTTCGCGCAATTCGCGCTTGAGCGTAGCGACGCCCGCATCGGTGCTGATGTCCAGGCCCGTCGGGTTCAATCCGGTCTTGCCGATCTCCAGCCCGCGCAGCGCTTTCTGCAGCGATTCGTGGAACGTGCGCCCGATCGCCATCACCTCGCCCACCGACTTCATCTGGGTGGTGAGGCGAGCATCGGCCGACGGGAATTTCTCGAAAGCGAAGCGCGGAATCTTGGTGACCACGTAGTCGATGGTCGGCTCGAACGAGGCCGGTGTGAGACCACCGGTGATGTCGTTCTTCAACTCATCAAGCGTGTAGCCGACCGCGAGTTTGGCGGCGATCTTGGCGATCGGAAAACCAGTGGCCTTGGAGGCCAGCGCTGAGGACCGCGACACGCGCGGATTCATCTCGATCACCACCACGCGACCGTTCTCGGCATTGATGCCGAACTGTACGTTGGAGCCGCCGGTGTCCACGCCGATCTTGCGCAGCACCGCGATCGATGCGTCACGCAGGCGCTGGTATTCCTTGTCGGTAAGCGTTTGTGCCGGCGCCACAGTAATCGAATCGCCGGTGTGCACGCCCATCGGATCGAGGTTCTCGATCGAGCACACGATGATGCAGTTGTCCGCGGTGTCGCGAACCACTTCCATCTCGAATTCTTTCCAGCCCAGTACGGACTCCTCGACCAGCACTTCGCCCACCGGCGAGAGTTCCAGACCGCGCTTGACGATCTCCTCGAACTCTTCCTTGTTGTAAGCGATGCCGCCACCGGAACCGCCGAGCGTGAAGCTCGGACGGATCACGGTGGGGAAACCGACCTTGGCCTGGGTCACCAGCGCCTGCTCGAACGTGCGAACCACTTCGGCCTTGGGGCAATCGAGCCCGATCTCGGCCATCGCCACGCGGAACAACTCGCGATCTTCGGCCATGCGGATGGCTTCGCGCGAGGCGCCGATCAGCTCGACGTTGTACTTCTCCAGCACGCCGTTGTCTGCGAGGTCGAGCGCGCAATTGAGGCCGGTCTGGCCGCCCATCGTCGGCAGCACCGCGTCCGGGCGCTCCTTGGCGATGATGCGCTCCACTGTCTGCCAGTTGATTGGCTCGATGTAGACCGCGTCGGCAGTCTCCGGGTCGGTCATGATCGTGGCCGGGTTGGAGTTCACCAGGATCACCCGGTAGCCCTCTTCCTTCAGCGCCTTGCACGCCTGTGCGCCGGAGTAGTCAAACTCGCAGGCCTGGCCGATCACGATCGGGCCAGCGCCGATGATGAGGATGCTCTTGATATCGGTACGCTTGGCCATCTCAGCGGGCCTCCTGCATCAGTGCCGCGAAACGTTGGAAGAGATAGCCCATGTCGAGCGGCCCAGGGCTCGCTTCCGGATGACCCTGGAAACAGAACGCGGGCCGGTCGGTCAGCGCAAAGCCCTGCAGCGAGCCGTCGAACAGCGAGGTATGCGTCACCCGCACATTCGCCGGCAGCGTCGCGGGGTCGACTGCGAAGCCGTGGTTCTGCGAAGTGATCAGCACGCGGCCGTCATCCAGATCTTTCACCGGATGGTTCGCGCCGTGATGACCAAATTTCATCTTCAGCGTCTTGCCGCCGACCGCCAGGCCCATCAGCTGATGGCCGAGGCAGATGCCGAACAGCGGAATCTTCGCATCCAGCAGCTCGCGGGTCGCCACAATCGCATAGTCGCAAGCGGCCGGATCGCCCGGTCCGTTGGACAGGAACACGCCGTCCGGCTTCATCGCCAGCACGTCAGCCGCCAGCGTCTGCGCCGGAACCACGGTGACATCGCAACCTTGTTCGGCGAGCAGACGCAGAATGTTCTGCTTCACGCCATAGTCGTACGCGACGACCTTGAAGCGCGAACCCTGCGCGGTGTTCGCCGGCTGATTGAAGGACGTGCTGTCCAGATCGTAGGCGCCTTGCTTCCACTCATACGGCTTGGTGGTGCTGACCACCTTGGCCAGATCCATCCCGTTCAGGCCCGGGAAGGCACGCGCCTTGGCAAGTGCTACTTCGGCGTCGACCTGCTCGCCGGCCATGATGCAGCCGGACAGCGCGCCCTTGTCGCGCAGAATTCGAGTCAGCCGGCGGGTGTCGATGCCGGCAATGGCGACCGTGCCATGGCGTTTGAGATAATCAGGCAGGCTTTCGGTGCTGCGCCAGCTGCTCGCCCGGCGCGGCACGTCGCGCACGATCAGTCCGGCTGCATGGATGGCGGTGGACTCGACATCTTCGGCGTTGACGCCGGTGTTGCCGATATGGGGATACGTCAGCGTGACGATCTGCCGCGAATAGGAGGGATCGGTGAGGATCTCCTGGTAACCGGTCATCGCTGTATTGAAGACCACTTCGCCAACGGTTTCGCCAGTCGCGCCCACGGCATGACCGTGAAACACGCTGCCGTCTTCGAGGGCCAGCAGAGCGGGAATAGGCATACGTTAACCGCCTTTTAGATGCAGCAAGATCCGCAAGCCGCATGATTGCTGGCTTGTGGGGCTTGGGAGGGAAAGGATCAGGGCGGGTTGAAATGATAATTGGCGGAGCGGTTTCTGTCCATCTCACAAAGCGTGAACAAGGCGCCTCGCGCATGACAACCGTGTGGCAGCCAGCGTTACACTAAGCCCCATTTCAATGGAGTTGAATGCCCCCATGAGTGCCGCCGTCCTGCTCGATCCCGCCCGCCTCGATCGCCCGGATACTACGGTTCAGCAGCAACCCTTCCCGTTCATGGTTGCCCACGGCCAGTTGCCGGATGAGGCACGCGGTGACCTGGATCGCGATTTCCCGCGCTACGCCAGCGCCGGCTTCTTCCCGTACGACCCGAACGATTGCGGCCCGTCGGTGAATGCGCTGATCGAAAACATGACCACGCCGGCCTTTGCCAGCGCCGTCGGCCAGCGGCTGGGCATCGACAACCTCGGCCAGTATCCGACTCTGGTGACGCTGTGCCGTCTGCTCAACAAGCGCCACGGCACCATTCATACCGACAGCAAATCCAAAGTGGCCACGGCCCTGATCTATCTGAACGCGCAATGGCCGGATACCAGCGATGGCTGCCTGCGTTTTCTGCACAAGATCGACGATATCGACAGCATCGTGGCGCCTGAAATGGCCCCACTGTATGGAGAATTTGCGGTATTCAAGCGCTGCGAAAATTCCTTCCACGGCCACCTGCCCTACGAGGGCGAGCGGCGGGTGATCCAGGTCGCCTGGCTCACCAGCGAAGAGGAGAAGCTGCGCAAGACGAAGCGCGGCAAATTCTCACGTGTATTCAAGAAGCTGTTCGGCAAGCTGGACACCAAACTCGGCGCCAAGCGCGACCGCAACGCCTCGCATCCGGATTGAGACGGAATTTGTCGGCTGATGCAAACGCGATCTCAGCTCGCAAAATGCCAGCCGAGGAAGGCCGCGAACACGCCGTACAGCAAGCCGACGGGAACCAACCAGCGCGCATCGACCCGTCCGCGCTGGAACAACCACCACAGGTAGATGATCGCAACGCCGGTCACCCCGCCAGCCACGATCAACGGCGCATCGAACAGCCAAGGCGTCGCGAACAGGCCCAGTGAGCTGGGAATGGTGGCCTGGATCATCATCGCGCCGGAGATATTGGCCAACGCGAGACGCTCCTTGCCCTGGCGCACCCAGATCAGCGCGTTGACGGTCTCCGGCAATTCGGTCGCAATCGGGCTCAACAGCAGCGCGACCAGATGCGCGGGCAACCCGAAGGTCGAGCCAATCGCCTCGAGCTGGTGAACAAACAAGCGTGATGCGGCCGCAATCACCAACAGCGCCGCCACTGTCTGCGCCACCACCCAGCGCAACGCCGGGTCGGCCTGACGTGGGCGAAACTTCAGCGGCTCGAGTATTTCCTCTTCCGGCGCGCTGTCGTCGCTGCGTATCTCACGCCACACATATATCGCATAAGCCGCCAGAAACAGCACGCCCAACCAGGGTTTGAACGCGAACGCGATCAGGCCCAGACCGACCTTGATGACAAAAATGGCGAGAAACCACGACTGATCGCGCGCCAGCCGCTGATGGTCCACGCGGATCAGGCGATCGGGGCGCTTGAGTCGCCTGAGGTTGAACCATAGCGCCGCGCCCACCACGGCATAGGCAATCGTCGCCAATACCAACGGACCGCCCAGCGCCGCGCCTACGCCGATGTCGCGGGCCTCAGGTGTCTTGCCGAACATCACCGCGACAAAAGTCACCGCGCTTTCGGGCAACGCGGTGCCGAAGGCGGCCAGCACCGTACCGGTCGCGGTCGCGCCCAGCTTGAGCTTCTGCCCGAACCACTCGACGCCATTGACGAAATATTCGCAGGCGAAATAGATCGCAGCGGCCGAGCCGAAAAACAGACACAGGGTCAACAACATGAGATGCACTGGACCGGGCGAGCAGAAAACCCATGGCGCAACGACATCGCTCGCCCGGTCGGGTGAGGTGTCGATGGCCAAAGGTCTCGCCGGGCTGGACCGCTACCTGACGGCAAACGGTTGCTGTTCGCACCATGGCGCCAAAACAACGGCAACCAGGTCTGTTGATGCGAACGCCTCAGGGGACGAGGCTGGCTACTCCCCAATGACAACAGGTTGATGCTAGCCGTACCGGCCTGAGGGCACAAGCTGAGGTGTCGATACTTTTTGCGCTTGCCGTGCGGGAAAGAGCGGCGATAAAGACACGGGTGCTCGCACGACTGCCCATTCTCGTCACCCCTGCGAAGGCAGGGGCCCAGGGCTCTTTCGCTTCACGTATGGCATTCCCGCGACCTGTTGTTTCGCTTGCAAAGCCTTTCGCGTCCCGCTGGAGGATCAAACG
>JBAPPP010000402.1:0-4203 GCA_049280175.1 Rhodanobacter sp. | reverse complement strand
CGTGCCAGCAAGCCCGAAGCCGCCGAGAAATCCGCGGCACCAGTCGACCATTGCCTCGGCCCGTTCGGTCAGCGGACGGTCGTCTTCCGGCAGCAGCGGTTCAAAACCGAGTTCGGGATCGGCCAGTTCGGTTTCGCATTGTTTGGCCAGCCGATCGAGCAGCGCCTGATCAGCCGCTGTCGGGTTGGTCGCTTCGCCATCAAGCTGCAGCGCGGCCAGCACCGAGGTGCCACGCAAGGAGCCGCCACCAGCCAGGTAACCGCACAGCGAACCGTGCAGCTCGCTGGCTTCTGTACCCAGTCGCAAGCGCATGATCAGCGCATCGATATCGTCATGGCCCAAGAGCCCGTTAGCCGTCATGGCGGTGCTCCAGCAAGGAATAGCCGCCAGTTTAGTGCAGATGTCGGGAGGGTCATCGGTTACTGGCTGCGACGGCGCTGACTTCCGCCAACGTCCTGCTATAGTTTCTCGCATGAGCATGCCCGATCCCATCCAGTCCGACCATGTCCATCAAGAGCTGGCTGCCTTGGCGCAGCAGCTCGATCGGCTGCTCGATACCGTGCGCCGGCTCACCGAAGAAAACCGCAGCCTGCGCCAAAGTCAGGAGCAGCTGTCCGGTGAGCGGGCCGGCCTGCTGGCGCGCAACGAGCAGGCGCGCAGCCGGGTCGAGGCGATGATCCAACGACTGAAATCGCTTGAGAGCAACGGTTGATGAACACACCTGTGAGTGAACCGGTCGCGCTGCGACTGATCGACCGCGAATTCCTGATCGCCTGCGCGCCGGAAGAACGCGATGGCCTGCTTGAAGCGGCCGGCTTTCTGGACCGCAAGATGCGCGAACTGCGCGCAAACGCGAAGGCGCCCAGCTTTGAACGGCTGGCGGTCCTGACTGCGATCAGCGTCACGCATGAATTCCTTGCGCTGCGCAAGCAGCACGATGGCCAGGAACGACGCCTCAGCGACGGTCTCGCCGCGTTGCGCAGCAAACTCGATGCCGCGCTCGACAACGATCTGCTGAAACGCTGAATGCTGCGCGGGCGCTGCATAACTGCAAGCGTCAAACACCCGATACAAACATGTTGCTGATGAACCTAGCCAGTCCATCGCCAGTGGCACATTTCGGGGCAAGCGCCTAAAATGGATCCCGGCGTCTTCTGCGATGTTCGCCAGCACACTCTTACATTTGCCTTGTTCCTAAATACGGCCCCGGGTCGGCTTCACATCGGCTGTTGTGCATGTCCGCCACGTGCGGAAAGCCTTGAGGCCATGTAGCTCTCCCACCTGATCCATCTTGGATCAAGGTCGTTCGGTGTGCAGCGGCATCGCGGTTTACGCCACTTCATTTCCGGGCCGGCTGCCGTCATCTGACGGTAGCCGGGATCGGTCGCTCGCAGCGACGTCCGCCGGGCGCGCTTTCGATGGGAGACGCGCGACACGTGGACGCCACCGCCGAACGACGCGAGCTTCGCCAGAGTCTGGCCGAGCGCCGCCGCGCACTGACTCCGCCCGAACGCATGGCCGCCGCACAAGGCCTGCGCCGCAGCCTTGAGCAGCTACCCGAATACCTCACCGACTCGCGAGTCGCCGGTTACTGGGCCAGCCACGGCGAGTTGCCGTTGAACCTGGTGATCCCTCCGCTGGCCGCCCGTGGCCAGCAGTTCCTGTTGCCGGTGATCGGCAAGGGCCAGCGGCTGCATTTCGCGCCCTGGCAATCCGGTGACGACGTGCAACCGAATCGCTATGGGATCCCCGAGCCGGTCGAGCCCGCCGAACTGTTCGAGCCGTTCCAGCTCGACCTGGTGCTGGTGCCGCTGCTCGGCTTCGATCGTCGCGGCCATCGACTTGGGCACGGCGGCGGTTACTACGACCGCAGCTTCGCGTTCCTCAAGGAACAGGTGCGTCCGACCGAACCGTTGCTGGTCGGCATCGCTTACGCGTTCCAGGAACTGCCCCGGATCGAGGCGGCAAAGTGGGACGTTGCGCTCGACTTCATCGCCACCGACCGTGAGTTGATCGATTGCAACTCCGTTGATCCCGGCACTGAGGTAAATGCATGACCAGCTCCACAAAATCCGCCTCCGTCAACCACTGGCTGATGAAATCCGAACCCGAGGCGTTTTCGATCGACGACCTCAAGCGCAAGCGTCGCGAGGCATGGGACGGCGTGCGTAATTACCAGGCGCGCAACTTCATGCGCGACGGCATGCGCCCTGGCGATCAGGTTTTCTTCTACCACTCGAACTGCGCCACGCCCGGCATCGTCGGCATTGCCGAAGTTGCCACGGACGCCTATCCCGACCCCAGTCAGTTCGACCCCAAAAGCAAATATTTCGACCCCGGCAGCTCACGCGATCAGCCGCGCTGGATGCTGGTCGACGTGAAATTCGTCAAGAAGCTCAAGCGCACGATCAGCCTGGACGAACTCAAGGGCCACGACGCGCTGGTCGAGATGCCGTTGCTGCGCAAGGGCAACCGGCTATCGGTGATGCCGGTGGGTGCTGCGGACTGGCAGTACATCCTCGGTCTCGAATAGACGCCACCGCTCCTGGGTGACCTAGGTAAATTCCCACCTGAGAGGGGACCAAATGTGCGGCCGTTTTGCTCCTCCCCCTGCCTGCAGGGGGAGGCTGGGAGGGGGTTGCTTGAGCTTGCGGAGAAGCAAGAGCAAGAGCGACCCCACCCCCGCCCTCCCCTGCGAGCAGGGGAGGGCGCAAGGCGAAACTGCATGGGCAACACATCAAGGCCGCGGCCGGGTGCTCGCCCAGAACCCGAGCGGCCGCCATAATGCGACATCCATTCAACACGGTATCCGCATGAACAGCGTCAACGAAAAAAGCCAGGCCGGTGAGGCCGCGATCCGCTACGTCGAGGATGGCGCCATTGTGGGCGTCGGCACCGGCTCCACCGTGGCGTTCTTCATCGACGCGCTGGCCGACCTTAAGGATCGCATCCAAGGCGCGGTGTCCAGCTCCGAGCAATCGACCGCGCAACTGAAGAGGCTCGGCATTCCGGTGCTCGACCTCAACGCCGCCGGTCCACTGACGATCTACATCGACGGCGCCGACGAGTGCGATCCGCACAAGCGCCTGATCAAGGGCGGTGGCGCTGCGCTGACCCGCGAGAAGATCGTCGCCGCGGCGAGCCAGAAGTTCGTCTGCATCATCGATTCCAGCAAGCGGGTCGACCTGCTCGGCAAGTTTCCGGTACCGATCGAAGTGCTCCCGATGGCGCGCAGCCTGATCGGCCGCGAGATCGTCAAGCGCGGCGGCCAACCGGTGTGGCGCGACGGCGTGATAACCGACAACGGCAACTGGATCATCGACGTGCACGGCTGGCAAATCACCGACCCGGCAGCACTGGAAGGCGAGCTCAACCAGTTGCCTGGCATCGTCACGGTCGGCCTGTTCGCGCGACGGCCGGCCGATGTGGTGTTGATCGGCGATCACGAGATGTGATCAGTCCGCCTAGGTTGGGGTGAGCGAAGCGAAGCCCAACCTTCGCCGCACGTAACGATCAGGCGCCGAGCGGACGCTTCCTGACCCGGCCCTTGCTGAAATGCAGATAGCGACCGGCCTCGCGCGCCTCATGCAGGCGCTGGCCGTGCGCGGCGAGGATATCGCCACGGGTGAGGATGCCGACCAGCGCATGCGGCGCCTCGTCACCCACCACAATCAGGCGGCCGACGTCCTGCGCCACCATGTGATCTGCTGCTTCGCGCAGCGAATGGCTTTCCTTCACCACGATCGGCTCACGCAACACGAGCTCACCCAAAGTCAGTGTGTAAGTCCATTGCGGATCGAGCAACGTGCGACGGGTCAGCACACCGCGCACGTGACCCTCATCGTCGATCACCGGATAACCCTGGTGCTGCATGTCGGGCAGGCCTTCGTTGAACCAGCGGCGCACCTCGGCCAAAGTCTGCGTGGTACGTAAAGTCACCACCTCGCGCGTGCAGGCGTCGCGCACCACCACCTGGTCCAGATAGTCGGCCGCGTATTCGGCCGGTACGCGCACGCCGCGTCGGGCGATCTTCTCGGTCATGATCGTATTGCGCATCAGCAACGCCGAGATGAGATAGGCCGCCGTACAGCCGCCCAGCAAGGGCAGCAGACCGGCCGGCTGGCCGGTGGTCTCGAACGCGAACACCACCGCCGTGAGCAGCGCGCGCGCAGAACCGGCAAAGATCGCCGCCATGCCGACGAG
>JBAPPP010000401.1:0-1782 GCA_049280175.1 Rhodanobacter sp. | reverse complement strand
GCTTTACTCCGCAAGAATGCGCAAATTACCTCGCCGCCGCAGGTTACGATGCAACGTGAGCGGAAAATGCTCTAAGGAGACCTGTGCGCGGAAAGGCATGGACTACGCGCGTTGTTTTTGATTCCTTAGCTCGGGCTTTGGAATCGGAGCGAGCATGGCGCGGCGTCGGATCGGTCAAGAAACTCTTGCATTTGGAAGTTCTGACGCTGGTCGTCGCTGCTCACTGGATGATCTGCACGACTTGATTGACTGGGCTCCGATTGATCGGCGATTGGCGAGCATCTCCTGCTCTGCGAAGGGCGAGCCGGCATGGCCGCCGTTGGCTTTGTTCAAAGCGATGTTGCTTGCCATGTGGTACGATCTTTCGGACGTGAAGCTCGCCGAAGCCTTGGACGATCGCGCGTCGTTCCGACGCTATTGCGGGTTCTCGGGGGATGAAGCCACGCCGGAGCGCACCACCTTCGTTCGGTTCCGGAAAGCACTCATCGCTCAGGACCTGGACAAGGCGCTGTTCGACGAGATCGCCAACCAACTCAAGGCCAAGGCGATCCGGGTCAAGACAGGAACGCTTGTCGACGCCACCATCATTGCCTCCGCGAGCGAAGGCGATGACGAGGCGCGCTGGGTCAAACACAAAGGCCGGGCGGCGGTCTATGGCTTCAAGGCGCATGTCGGTGCCGACGCCGACACGGCTCTGGTCGAGGAAATCGCAATTACGCCCGCAAACGTGAATGATGGCAAAGCCGGACCTCATGCCCTGCCGGACGAGCCAGGCGAGGTATTCGCCGACAGCGCGTATCGGGGAAAGACTTTTCGCGAGGCCGTCCAGGCCAAGGGCGGCTGTCTGCGCGTCGCTGCGACCGGCATGTGGGGTCGAGACGAGGCGGAAACGTTGGCGCGTCTTGAGGCTTGGAACCGGCCGATCCACCGCATTCGTGGCCGCATCGAAAAAATCTTCGGAACGTGGAAGCGAAGCTACGGCCTTCGACGCATGCGCTGGAGAGGGCTCGCAAAGGCGGGTCTGCAAATCCGCTTCACCGCCGTCGCTTATAATATCAAACGCTGCTCCCGGATTCTCGCCGCAGCCTGACAGATGCGCGCCATGGCGACCGCCAGCCGCACAGCCGCCAAAGCGCCCCGCCTCTCCGCAACAATAAAGAGCCACAACGCGCAGAATGCGCCAAAAACACCCAGCCGCGCACAGGTCTCTGCTAGAGCAATTTCCAATCATATTGCATCGTATCCTGCGGCGGCGAGATAGTTGGCGCATTCTTTTGGGGTGAAGCGACGAAGGGCGTCAGCGATGGCTTGCCAGAGGTCGGGAATGGTTCGCGCGGCGGCGGCGCGCAGCGCGGCCTTGAGTTTGGCGAAGGCCATTTCGATGGGATTGAAGTCGGGACTGTAGGGGGGCAGGTAGCGCAGGCTTGCGCCGGCGGCCTCGATCGCCTGTCTGACGCCATGGACCTTGTGGGCCGGCAGATTGTCCATGATGACAATGTCGCCGGGCCGCAGCTCGGGAACGAGCGCCTGTTCGACATAGGCGAGAAAGGCCTCGCCGTTCATCGGGCTGTCGAGGACCATCGGCGCGGCGATCCGGTCGTGGCGAAGCCCGGCGGTGAAGGTGGTAGTTTTCCAATGGCCGTGGGGCACGGGAGCGCGGCATCGCTCGCCCCTCGGCGCGCGACCGTAAAGGCGCGCCATTTTGGTGTTCGCAGCGGTCTCGTCGATGAAGACGATGCGCGTCGGATCGAGTTCGAGCTGCCCTTCGAACCAGGCCTCACG
>JBAPPP010000400.1:0-3299 GCA_049280175.1 Rhodanobacter sp. | reverse complement strand
GACGTCAACATGCCGGTGATGGACGGCCTCAGCATGGTGCGGGAATTGCGCGTCCTGCCCGAGTACAAGGGCGTGCCGATCCTGATGCTGACGACCGAGTCGAACACCGAAAAGAAAATGGAAGGCAAGGCGGCCGGCGCGACCGGTTGGCTGGTCAAGCCATTCGATCCCGAGCAGTTGCTGGCGACTGTCCGCCGCGTTCTCGGATAAGCGAGAACAGCATGAGCACGGTCAGCCTGGCGCAGTTCCACCAAGTTTTTTTCGAGGAAAGCCTGGAAGGCCTCGACGCCATGGAAGCGGCGCTGCTCGCGCTGGATCAGGGTGGCGGCGATGCTGAACTGGTCCACCGCATTTTCCGTGCTGCCCATTCGATCAAGGGCGGCGCGGCAACATTCGGCTTCCCGGATATGGCGGCGTTCACCCATGAAGCGGAGTCGCTGCTGGATGAGCTGCGCGATGGCCGTCGTGCAATCGACGAGGCGATTGTCGAACTGTTGTTGCGCACGGTGGATTGCTTGCGCGGCATGTTCGATCGCGCCCAGACGGGACAGCCGCTCGCCAATCCCCAGAGTGACGACCTGCGCCAACAACTGGCGGCGACAGTGGGCCGGACAGTGGTCGCACCGGCAGGCAAGGCCGCGAACAAGTCCGCCGCGACGAGCGGCTGGATCATCCAGTTCCGTCCATATCCCGGCATGCTGGCCGGCGGCAACGATCCATTGCGCCTGCTGCGCGAACTTGCCGAGTTGGGTCAGCTTTCCGTCGAGGCGCAGCTGGATCGACTGCCGGCGCTGGACGCGCTGGATCCGTCCGAATGTCATCTTGGGTGGCGCATCGAGCTGACCGGTGCAGCCACTCGCGAAGCGGTGGCGGCGGTGTTCGAGTGGGTCGAGGGCGAGTGCGATCTCACCATCGAACCTCTGGCGCAGGTCGCGACGCCGCAACCTGCAGTCGTCGTCGAGGCAGTCGCTGCGCGTGCCGTGCAAAACGTTGCGGCCAAGGCGGTAGCTGGCAGCAATGATGCCGGTTCGGTGCGAGTAGGCATCGACAAGATCGACGGACTGATCGACCTGGTAGGCGAGCTGGTAATCACCCAGGCCATGCTCGATCAGTTCCGCGAGGAGTTCGATCCATCACGGCTTGCACTGCTGCAGCACGGTCTGGCGCAACTGGCCCGGCATACGCGCACGCTGCAGGAAAGCGTGATGGGCATACGCATGTTGCCGATCGGGTCGGTTTTCAATCGCTTCCCGCGACTCGTGCGCGACCTGACCCAGAAGCTGGGCAAGCTGGTCAAGCTGGAAATGATCGGCGAGCACACCGAGCTGGACAAGACCGTATTGGAAAAGATCGGAGATCCGTTGGTGCACCTGGTGCGCAACGCGATCGATCACGGTCTGGAAATGCCGGACAAGCGGCGCGCCGCCGGCAAGAACGAAACCGGCACGCTGCGGCTGGAGGCATTTCATCGCGGTGGCTCGATCGTGGTGGAAATTGTCGATGACGGCGCCGGCCTCAATCGTGAAGCGATTGTGGCGAAGGCGCTGCAGAAGGGGCTGATCCAGAGTGCTGACGGGCTTTCCGACGAAACGGTCAATGAACTGATCTTCCAGCCAGGCTTCTCGACGGCGGCAACTACCACCGATCTGTCGGGACGTGGTGTGGGCATGGATGTGGTTCGTCGCAACGTGACGGACCTGGGTGGCAGTGTTGCCATCAAGAGTCGTCTGGGCGCCGGTACCACCTTCACCATCACGCTGCCGTTGACGCTGGCGATTATCGATGGCCTTAGCGCGGCGGTGGGTGAGGAGTGCTACATCGTTCCGCTGGTGTCGATCGTCGAGTCGGTTCAGCTACGCGCGGATGCTGTGCGCAGCGTGGTTGGCGGTGGTGAGCTGTTCCGCTTCCGCGATGAGTACCTGCCGATCGTGCGCCTGCACGAGCAATTCGGATGTCCCGGAGCGAAACAGCAAATCGAAGATGGCCTGGTGATCGTGGTCGAGGCCGACACCGGTCGGGTCGGTCTTTTCATCGATGGGCTGATCGGCCAGCAACAGGCGGTAGTCAAATCTCTGGAAGCAAATTACCGGCGCGTCGAAGGCATATCGGGCGCCACCATTCTGGCGGACGGTTCCGTGGCATTGATCATCGATGTCGCCGGGCTGGTGCGCATGCAGTCCCGCCGTAAAGCAGCGTAAGCCCGTGTCGATCGCAGATCGTCGCTCAAGCTCGCTGCGCGATGGCCGATACGTTATTCAGGGCCTGACCTTAGTTATCTGGAATGCCAATGAGTCAGTCATTTTCCGACAGTACCGCCGCGACCCAATACCTCACCGTCAACCTCGCCGATGAGGAATACGGCATCGACATCCTGGCCGTCCGCGAGATCCGCGGCTGGTCGTCAGTGACGCGAATTCCGCAGGCGCCGGGGTATGTACTCGGCGTACTCAACCTTCGCGGCGCCATCGTGCCCGTGCTTGATCTGCGCCTGCGCTTTGGCTTGAGCCGTGAGGAATACACCGGCACGACGGTGACGGTGATCATCACGGTCGCCGGCCGTCTTTTCGGCATCGTCGTCGATGCGGTATCCGACGTGCTCGATGTCGAACAGAACAATGTGCGCCCGGTGCCGGACATGGGTACCGCGGTGGATACCGAATATTTGAAAGGATTGACCTCAATCGGAGAGCGGATGGTTTTGCTGCTCGACGCGGACAAGCTATTGCAGCCGCAGGATGCGCAGATGCTGGATGCCGCGCTGAACGCGGTTGACGACGTGAAAGCTGTGGCCTGACAGGAATAGAAGATGAAAATGCCCTCATTCAAATTTAAGTTTTCTTCGCTCACCATCCGCGCGCGACTGATCGCACAGATCACCCTGCTGGGTGCGATGCTGCTCGGTGGTGCTGCGATCGGCCTGGGCTCGATGTCCCTGCAGAACGAAGGTACGCGCCACATCTATGAAGAAGAGATGGTGCCGGCGCAGATGGTCGGCAATATCAGCACCGACTCGTTGAAGTCGTTCATCGTGCTGGGCGAGGCGGCTGCCGTGATCGGAAAGGCCGATCCGATGAAGCAGAAGCTTGCCGAGTTCGATCACTATCAGAACGATCTCAATGATCTCAAGAAGCACTTCTCGGCGCTGCCCATGAGCCCCGCCGTCGCGGCGGCTTTCAAGGACTACAGTTCAAGCGATCAGGACTATATCCAGGCCAGGGACGATGTTCTGGATGCGCTCAAGAAGAACGATCCATCGGTATCTGATTCGCTGGAAATGGAGGTGCGTCCGCTGCTGATGC
>JBAPPP010000399.1:0-2908 GCA_049280175.1 Rhodanobacter sp. | reverse complement strand
CTCCCTCCCCTGCTCGCAGGGGAGGGCTGGGGTGGGGTCGCTCTTGCTCCGAAGGTCAGGCTAGCACCGTAGGCTGGGGTGAGCGTAACGATGCCCAACAAGCACCTCAGGCATCCAGCGCCCACGGAACGTTGGGCATCGCTACGCTCACCCCAACCTACGGAAGCACTCGCTTCGACGCGTGGTGCTCCCTCCTCCGGGGAGGCCTCAAACCAGCCCGTGACTGCGCAACAGCGCCTCCGGCTCCGGCTTCCTGCCGCGGAATGCGACGAAACTTTCTAGGGCTGGTCGGCTCGCGCCCACGGCGAGAAACTCGCGCCGGAAGCGATCACCCGTGGCACGGTCAATCACACTCCCAGCTTCCCCGGCGTGCTCCTCGAACTCGCCAAACGCATCGGCACTCAGCAGCTCGGCCCACAGGTAGCTGTAGTAACCGGCCGCATAGCCACCGGCGAAGATGTGGCTGAAGCCATGCGGAAAGCGCTGCCACGCCGGCGGATGCAGCACCGCCACCTGCTTGCGCACTTCCTCCAGCACGGTCAGCGTGCGGGCACCCTCGGCAGGCTCGTATTCCAGGTGCAGCAGGAAATCGAACAGGGCGAATTCAAGCTGGCGCACCAGGAACAGGCCCGCGTGGAAATGCCGGGCGGCGAGCATGCGCTGGAACAGCTCGTCAGGCAGCCTCTCGCCGGTGTCGACATGATGCGCGAACAGATCCAGCGCCTCGCGGTTCCAGCCGAAGTTCTCCATGAACTGGCTAGGCAGTTCCACGGCATCCCATTCGACGCCATCAATGCCGCCGATCGAGGGCAGCTCGATCTCGGTAAGCAGATGGTGCAGGCCGTGGCCAAATTCGTGGAACAGGGTGAGCACGTCGTCATGCGTGAGCAGCGCCGGCTTGCCTTCGGTCGGCGGCGCGAAATTGCAGGTGAGGAACGCGACGGGGAGTTGCAGCTGGGCACCGTCGTCGAAGCGTGCGCGGCAGACGTCCATCCACGCACCACCACGCTTGCCGTTGCGTGCGTACAAATCAACATAGGCGCCGGCGAATACACGTCCATCGGCATCGCGCACGTCGTAATAGCGCACGTCGGAATGCCACACATCGACGTCGTCGCGCGGGGTGAGCGTGATCCCGTAAAGCTTGTTGGTGAGGCCGAACAGGCCGTCGATCACGGCCGGCAGCGGGAAGTACGGCTTGAGCTGCTCCTCATCCAGCGCGTACTGCTGCACGCGCAGTTTCTCCGAGGCGTAGCCGACATCCCAGGACTCGAGGTTGTCGAGCTTCAGTTCGTTGCTGGCGAAATCGCGCAAGGCCGCAAGCTCCTGCTGCGCCACCGGCTTTGCGCGTGCAGCGAGATCTTGCAGGAATTCCATCACTTCGCGCGGCGAGCCGGCCATCTTGGTCGCCAGCGACTCCTCCGCGGCGTTCGCAAAGCCAAGCAGTTGCGCGGCCTCGTGGCGCAGCGCCATGATCTTCTCGATGCGCTCGCTGTTGTCGAACTTGCCGGCGTTCGGCCCCTGGTCGGAAGCACGGGTCTGGTAAGCCCAGTACACGCGCTCGCGCAGCCCTCGGTTGTCGGCGTAGGTGAGCACGGCCTGCACGCTGGGCTGTTTCAGCGTGACCAGGTAACCGTCCAGATCCTGATCCTCGGCGTACTGGCGCAATACGGCGCGACCGGACTCGGGAATACCGGCGAGATCGCGCTCGTCGGTGATGTGTTCGTGCCACGCCTCACTGGCGTCGAGCACGGCATTGGAGAACTCGGTGGACAACCGGGACAGCTCCACGCCGATCTCGCGGTAGCGGGAGCGCGCCGTTTCCTCCAGCGCCACGCCGGAGAGTTTGAAATCGCGCAAGGCATGTTCGACCAGCGCGCGCTCCGGGCGCGGCAACTGTGCGAACGCCGGCGCGTCGGCCAGCGCCTGCACGGCGGCGTATAGCGCGCGGTTTTGCCCAAGCTCGATCGCATGCTCGGTAAGTGCCTCCTCGGCCGGCCCGTAGACCTTGCGCAGTGCCTCACTGTCGGCCACGGAATGCAGATGGCTCACCGGGGCCCAGGCGCGGGCGAGCCGCTGTTCCAGCCGCTCCTGGGTCAGCATCACGCTGGCGAAATCTTGCGCGGCACCGGGTGCGGTCAGCGCATCGATCCCGGCCCGATAGTCGGCGAGGATCGCCTCTATCGTCGGCGCAACGTGTTCGGGCCGGATTTGCGAGAACGCGGGCAGGGTGTCGTCGGCCAGCAGCGGATTGTCTTGGCTCATGGAAGCTCCTTGAATGCGGTGAGCGTGGCGATCGTGCGGGGCGAAATCAAGTATGGCGGTGTGACGGCCGGCGTGGCGACGCCCGTATCTCATTTTGTCATCACCGCCGACGTAGCATCGGCGCCATGCTGCCAACGGATCTTGCCGAAGTGATCGGACGCACTGCCATGTTCGCGCATCTGGACGAAGCGGCGCGGGCGGCGCTGGGGCAGCAGTTGCGCTGGTTGTGCCTGCCGGGTGGACGGCCTCTGTTCAAGGCAGGCGAGCCGGCGGACGCGCTGTATCTGTTACGCAGCGGCAGCCTTGGCGTGTTCGATGGGCCGACCACGCTGGCACACCTGGTTGCCGCGGGTGAGTGCGTGGGTGAGATGGGCCTGTTCAGCGGCGAGCCGCACCACCTTGAGGTACGCGCACTGCGCGATTCCGAACTGCTGCGGCTCGACCGTGCCGCGTTCGAAGCGCTGATCGAACAGCATCCCCAGGCAATGCTCGGCGTCGCCCGCATGGCGATCGAGCGCCTGCTGCGCCACCAACGCCGCGCGGACACGCAGGATACGCCCAATACTCCACGCACGTTCGCGATCCTGCCGGTGGATCCGGGCGTACCGGTACGCGCGCTGGCGATGCAGTTGGGGCAGGCGCT
>JBAPPP010000398.1:0-2716 GCA_049280175.1 Rhodanobacter sp. | reverse complement strand
GCCGCAATATCGGCGGCGTCACTTATTTCTACAATGAAGGCGGCGCTGTTTACAAAGGCTTCGAGACCGAGGGTACTTATGTTCTCGGTGATGGCTTCAGTGTCTACGCGAACGGCTCGCTCAATCGCGCCACCGACAAGGCCAGCAACGACTGGGTGCCCAACGCGGCGCACAAGACCGCTGCGCTGGGTCTGATCTATCGTGACGGCCCGTTCTACGCGTCGCTCATCGACAAGTTTGTCGGTCACACGTTCGGCGATACCGGAGACAGCCAGCCCATCGGCGGCTACGCAATCACCAATCTCGCCACCAGCTATACCTTTGCGCATGACATGGGCGAGTTGAAAAACATCAAGGTCGGGGTGCAGGTCAACAACATCTTCGACAACAAAAGCATCTACTTTCTCGCCGGCTATACGGCGGAGGACAGCACACCGCTCTATTTCACGATCCCCGAGCGCAGCTATGAACTCACCCTCTCGGCCAAGTTCTTCTGATGAACAAACGTAGCGCGTTACTCATGCTGCTTGCCTTTGTGCTGCCCAACGCTCCGGCGCTGGCCGCCGATGGCAAAGCGAAAGCGGAAACGACCGACCTGACCCTGTGGCTGGCGCCCCCGCCAGCCGCAGGCTCACCGGCAGCGCTTGCCGATCTTCAGACTGTTCTTGCCGTGCAGGCGGCGAGGACTCCCGCTGAGGCTGAGGCGGCCAAAGCCGATGCGGATCGCTCAGTTTTTCGTTTCGCTGATGTGCTGGGCCCGAACCTGACGCCAGCGACGCTGCCGCGTACGGCAGCGTTTTTTACGCGCGTCGCACAACTCGACAAGGCCACCGTCAAGACGGCCAAGTCCTTTTGGCGGCGCCCGCGACCGAGCGTTATCTCAAGTGACGTTCATCCGCTCAGCGTGGAAAAGCCTGATGACTGGAGTTACCCAAGCGGACACGCCACGTTCGGGTATACCGCGGCGGCCTTGCTTGCCCACATGCTCCCGAAAAAACGCGTGGCGCTGTTCGAGCGTGCGGATATCTACGCGCAGCATCGCCTGGTGATGGGCGTGCACTACCCCAGCGACGTGGAAGCCGGGAGAGTGGCCGGTGCAGTGATCGCCGCGCAGCTGATGGACGATCCTGCCTGGCGCGCGGACTTCAATTCAGCACGCGATGAACTACGCAAGGCGCTAGCGCTGCCATTGCAGGAAACAGCTGCGGCAGTCCACTAACGGGCGGCCGAACCCATCGTGTACTGTCGGTAGATGCCATAGCTCAGGCCGCACAGGCCGGTGAGCACCGCGGGAATCAGCAAGGTGCGCTCCTGCATCACGCGAAACAGGAGCGCGCCGGCGACGCTGCCGAGCAGGAAGCTGCTGGTGACCAGTACGCAGACGCGAATGCGCTGCGTATCCACTTCCAGCCCGCGCAACCGCTGGCCGATGTAAATGCCAAGGTCCGTGAACATGCCGGAAACATGGGTGGTGCGGAACACCATGCCGCTATAGGTGCTGGCCATGCCGTTCTGCAACCCGGCACCCATCGCGGCGAGATAGAGACCGATCGGGTTGCCTGCGTCCAGCAGCGGCACGGCGGCAAACAGCAGCAGCGATTCCAGCATCAGTGCGACGCCGTAACGGCGGCCGAGTTTAAGCGTGCGCTGCTGCACGATCAGACCGCTCAAGACGGCGCCAACCACGAACGCAGCAATCGACAAAGCCCAATGCCACGCTTCGCCGACATCGCTGGTACCCAGCGCCACGCCGAGCAAGCTGGTGGATCCGGTCAGGTTGGTGATCGACTGGTGCCGAAAACCCATGTAGCCCGCTGCGTTGACGATGCCGGCAATGAACGCCAGCATGCCGCCGCCAATCCATGCCCAACGCGGCAACTGCCGCAGTACGGGCATGGCGGTATCAGTCCTTCAGCGGCTGGGTGGAGATCACCGGAACATCGCCGATCACATCCGCACCTTTCGGTGGCACGAAGTTGAACTCGGACGGCGAAATCGCTGCATTGCGCTGCCAGTCGGAAAAACGGATGTCGGTGGTCGAGCCCAGCTGATCGCGAAACGTCATGCGCGCCAGGCCGTTCGCGTCGAAGCCGAGGTCGGCGTAGTCGAACTGCGGATCTTTGCCTGTCGAGGTGAGGCGCAGCCAGACCAGCCCGTCGCGTTCGCCCTGCTCGGTCGTCTTGAAATTCTTGTCCATCTGCTTGAGGTCGGTCAGCACGGTGAGCGGGCTGTGCGCCTCTTCGCTGCTCTGCACGGTGACCGTGACCTGCTCCAGCTCGGGGTCGTACAGCCACACCCGGCTGCCGTCGGCAACGATGGTCTGCTTGTACGGCGTCAGCGTGACCCAGCGGAACTGGCGCGGCGCTTCGAGTGCCAGCGTGCCGGCGCTGGTCTTGCCGGTCTGGCCGTTGGTGTCGGTCAATGACTGGCTGAAGCGACCCGTGAGCGAATGCAGGTTCTGCGCAAACGCATCCAGCCGTGCGCGCGCCGGCCCGGTGGCGGCCTGTGCCAAGGCGCCAAACGACAGCGACAGCACAACGGTGATGGCGGCAAGCATGAAGCGTTTCATCGGTCTTCCCTGAAACATGGTGTTAGCGGTGAAGTTTGGGTGCTGGTGACTTAATGGGAGGCTAGTAGAGCATCGCGGCTGAAGCCACTCCCACAAGAACCTACTGTTGCGCGTGGAAAGCGTTGGTTGGGGTGAGCGTAGCGATGC
>JBAPPP010000397.1:0-2979 GCA_049280175.1 Rhodanobacter sp. | reverse complement strand
GCACTGGGCCCCTGCCTTCGCAGGGGTGACGAAATTTCGGCCCTCCCGCGAGCAGCCCCGGCCTCGCCCTCCCAATGGGGACTCCCTTCAATCACAACCCGAGCGGATTCCCTCGGTGGATGACATCGCGGCTCAGGGCGCTATCAATTCACCACCCCAGTCCGCAGGATCCACATCCTCAACAGACTGCGAAAACGTCCATACATGGCCGCCAATATCCGTCACCGAGTATTGGCGCTCGCCGTAGGGGTGATTGGCCGGCGAGTTGAGGATGGCGGCGCCCGCGGCATGCGCCCGCTCGTGATGGGCGTCCACATCGGCAATGCGGACCAGGATCGAGTGCGTCGTTGACGGGGTGCCGCCTGGTGCGCCGTCCTCGGTGACGACGACAGCGCCGTCGCCAACGTGCAGCTGGACGCGATGGCTACCAATGCGCAGCCGCTCGGCAAAGCCGAAGGTGCGGCATAGCCACGCAACTGCCTGTAGCACGTCGGGATAACGCAGTACCGGAATGACCGTGCTGGCGGGTATGGAGCGGTTGGTTTGCATGGAGTGCCTCCAGCGTCCGAATAGAGGGAAGGAGGTCATTGAACCATGCATTCAAGTGCGTGCAGGAGGCCAGCGTTCTTGCCGGTTCCCGGTGGCAATCCAGTTTGAGGTCTGGGGCTCTGGATGACCCACTTCGCTGTTGAACGCCGCTTCCAGCTTTCGCCGGGATGACGGCGATGAGGCTTTCCCGGAAGCACCCAAACCTCGCCCATGCCCTTCACAAAGAGAT
Organism: Rhodanobacter sp.; assembly: GCA_049280175.1. Lineage (GTDB taxonomy): Bacteria > Pseudomonadota > Gammaproteobacteria > Xanthomonadales > Rhodanobacteraceae > Rhodanobacter. The sequence goes on along the minus strand of JBAPPP010000397.1, from coordinate 2,201 downwards.
GGGCGGAAGCTCAGGCGTTGCGCAGGGTGCGTCCATAAGCGTGGACTTCATCCACCAGCACTTTCACGTGTTCGGGGTCGACTTCCGGCGTGATGCCATGGCCAAGGTTGAACACGTGGCCGGGATGGTTGCCGTAGCTGTCGAGGACGGCGCGCGCTTCGCGGCGAATCACGTCGGGACTCGCGCGCAGGATCGCCGGATCGAGATTGCCCTGCAACGCCACCTTGCCGGCGACGGCGCGGCGGGCGTCGGCCAGGGTGATGGTCCAGTCGACGCCGAGGGCGGCGCAGCCGGTGTCGGCCATTTCGGCGAGATGTTGGCCGGCTCCCTTGGAGAACAGAATGATCGGCAGGTCGCGGGCGTGCGGATCGGCCTTCAGCGCATCAACGACGCGCGTCATGTAGCGCAGCGAGAATTCGCGGAACGGCGCGGGGCCAAGCAGTCCACCCCAGGTGTCGAACACCATCAATGCCTGCGCGCCCGCAGCGGCTTGCGCGATCAGATAGTGCGCGACAGCTTGTGCCAGTGTGTCGAGCAGTTGGTGGGCGAGCTTGGGTTCGTTCCAGCACATCGCCTTGAGCGTGGCGAAATCTTTCGAGCCCTGGCCTTCGACCATGTAGCAGGCCAGTGTCCACGGGCTGCCGGAGAAGCCGATCAGCGGCACGCGGCCGTGCAGCTCACGGCGGATCAGCCGCACCGCGTCCATCACATAGCGCAGTTCGCCGTCCATGTCGGGCACGGCGAGTTTCGCGATGTCGGCGGCGTTGCGTACAGGATGCGCGAACTGCGGGCCCTCGCCCAGCGCGAAGCTGAGGCCGAGACCCATCGCGTCGGGAATGGTGAGGATGTCGGAAAACAGGATCGCCGCGTCGAGATCGAAGCGCTCCAGCGGCTGCAGGGTGACCTCGCAGGCCAGCTCCGGGTTTTGCGCGAGCGCCATGAAGCTGCCCGCGCGGGCGCGGGTTTGCCGATATTCCGGCAGATAGCGGCCGGCCTGGCGCATGACCCAGATCGGTGTGGTGTCGGTGGGCTCGCGGCGCAGGGCGCGCAGAAAGCGATCGTTCTTCAATTCAGTCATTTCAACGTCCGTACGGGCCTTCCTGCCCTTGGGCAAACATCACGCGGAAACCGCGCTTCACTTGTGCGTCGCGGGCCTTCTCGAACGCGCTGATCGCCTCGTCGCGTTCCAGGAACTGCTCGCGCTTCAAGGTCGCGCGGCCGCCCTGGGTGCCTGATTCGCGGTATAGCGTCCAGCCGCCGAGCAGGTCCTGCTCCAGCGTGATCTGAACGTAGCGTGGCGCGTCGGCTGTGCCGGGCACGGTTTGCAGATAGAGGCGCATGGGTTCCGGGAATACTTGTGCGGCAAGACATGCCAGCAGTACGGCATTCTAGAAGGCTGGCGGCCTGGTAGCGAGCGCGCCGATGCGAATGGGTCAGCGCTACCGTGTGGCGGCCTGCAGTACCGCCAATACGTCGGCTTCGGCAACACCCCCGACAATCTCGGCGCGACCGATACCTCGCCACAGAATCAGCCGCAGCGATCCGGCGATGTTCTTCTTGTCCAGCCGCATCAGCGCGAGCAGTTGCTGCGCATCCATGCCGGCCGGAATCGAGGTGGGCAGGCCGAGCTTTTCCAGCAATTGCCGCAGGCGCGAGGTATCGGCGCTGGTGCTCATGCCCAATCGTTCGGACAGCTGCGCAGCCAGCAGCATGCCGATCGCCACGCCTTCGCCGTGCAGCAGCGCGGTGTAGTGACCGGCGGTTTCCAGCGCATGCCCAAACGTGTGGCCGAGGTTGAGCAACGCGCGCTCGCCCTGTTCGGTTTCGTCGCGGGCGACCACGCCGGCCTTGTAGCGAATCTTGCGGGCGATCGCTTCCAGCACGATGCCGGCATCACGTGCGGCTAGCTCGTCGGCATGCTGTTCCAGCCAGTTGAAGAACGGTTCGTCGCCGATCGCCGCCCCTTTCACGACTTCGGCGAGGCCGGCGCGATATTCGCGCGCCGGAAGGGTGGTCAAGGTATCGAGGTCGGCGATCACGGCGCGTGGCTGGTGAAACGCGCCCGCGAGGTTCTTGCCGACGGGCAGGTTCACGCCCGTCTTGCCGCCGACGGAGGAGTCGACCATCGCCAACAACGTGGTCGGCATCTGGATGAAGTCGATGCCGCGCATCCAGCAGGCGGCGCTGAAGCCGGCCAGATC
>JBAPPP010000396.1:0-2772 GCA_049280175.1 Rhodanobacter sp. | reverse complement strand
GCCCAACCAGCAGGAATACACCCAGCGGCGCCTCGTCGGATTTGAGGCCGGCCTTCGCAGCGCGCAGGCTTTTGCCGAGCGCGGCGAGCGCGTCATCCTGGCCGACCACAACATGTGACAGCCGGGTTTCGAGATCGAGCAAGGTGGCCAATTCGTCCTCAAGCAGGCTGCCGACCGGCACGCCGGTCCAGTCGGCGATCACGTGGGCAATCACGGCCTCGTCCACATCGGCGTGGATCAAGGCATCGTTTCCCTGTTTCGTCATCAGATCGTGCGCGGCGCGGATGGACTGCTGTAGCGTTTCGCGAGCCGCTTCGTTCGTTTCGGCATGCCATTGTCCGCGCAGCGCGAATAGCGTGGCGGCTGCTTCCTTCTGTTCGGCAAAGGCACGCTCAAGCGTTTCAAGTTCGGCGGCCAGGGCGGCCAGTCGGGCATCGATCGTCGTCAGACGTTCCCCAACGTCCGCCGACGTAGCGCCCTGATCGGCGACCAAGGCCGCGCGCTCGACGGCGAGCGCGGCGCGTTCCGCATGACGGGCAGAAATCACCATCGGCGTGGCTTCCGCGCTCATGCGCACGCGGGCCGCCGCGGTGTCGAGCAGGTCGATCGCCTTGTCGGGCAACTGGCGCCCGGTTACATAACGGCGCGACAGGCGCACGGCCGCGGCAACCGCTGCATCGGTGATGTGCACCTGGTGGTGCTGTGCGTAGCGCTCTTTCAGACCGCGCAGCATCAGGCACGCGTTGTCATCGTCGGGTTCATCGACCTTGACCATCTGGAAGCGGCGTTCAAGTGCGGCATCGCGCTCGAAGTACTGTTTGTATTCGGACCAGGTGGTGGCGGCAATCGTACGCAACTCACCGCGCGCGAGCGCCGGTTTGAGAAGGTTGGCGGCGTCGGCTCCGCCGGCTGTGTTGCCCGCGCCGATCAGCGTATGCGCTTCATCGATGAATAGCAGGATCGGTGTCGGCGACTGCTGGACGGCTTCGATCACGTTTTTCAGGCGCTGTTCGAACTCGCCCTTGACGCCCGCGCCGGCTTGCAACAAACCCAGGTCGAGCGTCAGCACGCTGACGTCGCGGATGACCGTTGGCACATCGCCTTCGGCAATCTTTAGCGCCAGTCCTTCGACTAGCGCGGTCTTGCCAACGCCCGGTTCGCCGACCAGGATCGGGTTGTTCTTACGGCGTCGCGCGAGGATATCGACCATCTGGCGGATTTCCACATCGCGCCCGAACACGGGGTCGATCTTGCCTTCGCGCGCCTTGCGGGTGATGTCGATGGTGAAGCGCCGCAATGCCTCCGATTCGGTCTGTAGCTGCTCGTTCGGCAATGGAGTGGTAGCGAAGGTATCCTGCTGTCGCGCTGGGTCATGAGGGGACGCATCCGCGTGAACTGCCGCTTCTGCTTCCACCGAGACGCGGTCGAGTTCGGCTCTCAGACGTTCGATTTGCGTGGCAGACACCGAGAGCAGCGGCCACGCATCCGGTGCACGCAGCAGCTGTGGTGTCTCGGCAAGCGCGGCCAGCAAATGCGCTGAGCGGATGGAGGGCTGTTCCTGTTCGAGCGATGCCCGCATCCATGCAGCTTCAAGCCATTGTCCGAGCCGTTGCGAAAGGCCGGGTTTGCCGCGCAAATCGTGAGGTAGTCGGTCGATGGCACTGAGCAGGCCGTTCCAGATGCCGTCCATGTCGAGTCCGTAGTGACGCACGACGGCCACCAAATCGCCGTCGCCCAGTTCAAGCAGCTTGATCAGCCAGTGTTCGACCTCGATCTCACGATGTGCGCGCGTTTCGCACAGGCCTGCTGCATCGGCAAGCGCGCGTGCGCAATGGTCGTTGAGGCGGCGCAGGAGCGGCGAAAGGTTGCGGGTAGTCATGGGCGAAGGGCCGGGAGATAAGCGATGCATGGACAATCGTCTGCATCAGGTGAGATTCGAAATCGAAAGCGCAGGAACACAGCGTCACCGGTCGATCGGGAGGGGTGCGCGTCACATGGTTTGCGACATGGAATCCGTAAAAGGGGAACACGCGCCTGGCCGTTATGTCAGGGCAGCACAGCCATTGCCCCGAGCCAGATTTGTGCCCTGTGCGTGGATACTCGCCACGACGGGCCCAGCGCGGGCACCGCCCAGCGATCGGACGACAGTTAAACACTGCTGATAACCGAAGGCCTTTTGCGGCGACATGCCATGGTTTGCCTGGCAAAACCGGCGCCCCGTCCACGATGGAGCGAGATAGGAAAGGGTCGCCGGGCCCAGCGGTATTACGAGCGCTCGTTCCAGCTGTCGGCATGGATGATGTTGCCGTCCTTGTACGCCCAGGTGATCTTTTCGTACGGGGCGCATGCGCATCTGGAAATGCACGTGGCGCCGGAATTGATGCCCGCGCAGATGCTGAATTCGGATCAGGTCAGTCTCGGTTACACGACCCAGCTGCCATCACCACGCGCGCAGGGCGCAACGGGCCTGCTCACGCGAGTGCAACTGGGTCGGTGGAGCGGTGGCAGCGATGCTGGCGACGATGCGCAGCACTGGGCCCACTGACATGGCCACGGGAATATCAAGGGAGTTACCTCAAATGATGCGACAACTTCAAATCGTTACGATGATTTGCGCCGTGCTCGTTATCGCCGGTTGCGGCGCGGGGCAGGCGGTGAAGGACAGTACGGTGAGCGCGGCGACGTGGGCGTTCACGACGCAGGTCAAGACGATGAATGTGGATCTCGTCAGTCGCTCGTCATTGAACACCAGCGGCAGCGGACAATCGTTGT
>JBAPPP010000395.1:0-3479 GCA_049280175.1 Rhodanobacter sp. | reverse complement strand
GCTCGACCAGGCGGCACAGATGTCCAGTAAGTTCGAGAGCGAGCGTGAGGCGATCAACACTCAGCTCGCCAGCATGCTGGCCGACAATCGCCCATGAAACGGTGTGTACTCGTGGCCTTGCTGCTGGCATTGACCACGGCTACGGGCTCTTCGATGGCGGCGTCGGACACGGCCACCGACCTGCGCGCCGTCGCCGAGCAGGCGGTGCGGGCGCAATATGCCCAGGCTGGCAGCCGGGTGGTGATCGTGCCTGAGAAACTAAACCCGCACCTGCGCCTGGCACCCTGTGCGCAAGCCTTGCAAACACGCCTGCCGACGCGTCAAGGCACGACCACGCGGGTCGCCGTGTCGGTCACCTGCCCCGATAGCCCCGGCTGGGTGATCCAGATTCCCGTGCAAATGCAGGTCTATCGACAGGTGCTGGTGACCATTCGACCGCTGGCGCGAGGCGACAGCATCGGGCTGGGCGACGTGCGTAGCGAGGAGCGCGACATCACCCACCTGGGCTATGGCTATGTCGAGAGCCTGGACCAGCTCGCCGGCCGCTCGCTGGCGCGGCCGTTGAATCCGGGTACCGTGCTGGAGCCTGGCCAACTCAATGGCCGCGAGGTGGTGCGCGCCGGAGATCAAGTGCAATTGATCGCCCAGCTCGATGGCATCGAGGTGCGTACCGCCGGCCTGGCGCTGGACGGTGGCGACACCGGGGCGCGCTTGCGCGTGCGCAACACCCATTCGGGCCTTGTTGTGGCCGGAGTGGTGCTGGGAGCCGATGAAGTAAAGGCGTTACCTTAACCTTTGATAAAAAAGCATACTAAGTAGCGTCAAAGACCTTAAAGTTTCGGGTAGACACGCCGATATCCCATTACAGGGCTCATCGCACAAGAGAATCCCACGACCTATGAACACGACCATTTCACCCAACGGACTGCCTGCGCTGCCGCAGACAAAGACCAACCAGGGTAGCAACGGCAGCCAGACCGGCACGACGGCGGCGAGCGGCTCGTCTTCGGCGCAGGCCGACGACAGCGTCAAGCTGACCGACTCGGCGCGCGCACTGCAGCAGGCCAGCAGCACGAATGCACAGAGCCCGGTCGACACCGCCCGTGTCGAGCAGATCCGCAAGTCGCTGACTGACGGCACCTACAGTGTCGACGCCGGCAAGATTGCCGACCGTCTTACCTCGCTCGAAAGCCAGATCAACGGCGCGTCATGAACACCCGGTTGCAGGCCGAACTCGACACCACCCTACGCACCGTCGTGGACGAGATGAGCGCGGCCACCGCGCAGCTGGTTATCGTTCTGGACGAGGAGCGCGAAGCGCTCAATAGCGCCGACGCCAATGCCCTCAATCGTGCAGGGGAGGCCAAGCAAATGCTGATGCGCCGACTCGAACAGCTCGATGCCGAGCGTCTGCATATCGTGGCCACGTCGGCACACGCTGCGGAGGAGGTTCAGCCCGCATGGGGCGATCTTCTCAAGACATTGACCACCTGCAGGGACAAAAACCAGCGTAACGGCGCGCTGGTTGGCCGACGGCTGTCCCAGGTGCGTCGTGCGCTTTCCGTGTTGACGGGTAGCGGTAATGACAGTGGCATCTACAGCCACAGCGGCGAACTTCGCAGCGGGCATCGTTCACTGCCGCTGGCCGAAGCTTGAACGACGCTACCTGAGATCGTGCGACGGTGGCGGCCGAGCCTTTGCCACCCCCTGAAAACGCAATGCACCCGCCCGCGCCCGACGAAGAATAATGAGCACAATCTCAGCGACAACGACGTCCAGCGACGCCACCCCCATCCTGCTCGACGATACGCACTTGCCGATCGTGCGCAGTCCGATGCTGGACAAGAGCGGTCAGCTGTTCGCTTACGAATTGATGTTCCATCGCGACGAGCTGGATTCGGATGCAGAAGCGGCCCTCATGCGGCGCCTGCTTTCCACCATCACCGACGGCGTGATGGCCCGGCTGGTCCGCGGCAACCGCGCGTTCCTTCGACTGCCGCGCGACCTGCTGATCGAACAGATCGACGTGCTGGCGCACCATCCACGCCTGGGCGTGATCATTGATCCAACCAGCATCAACGACACCGAACTGCTGGAGCAACTGGCGCTACGCAGTTGCTCGCTGTTGCTCGACCTCAGCGAGCTCGATGCCGACACCGACGAACCCTATGGCAATCTCGAACCACTGCTGGCCATGGCCAAGTACGTGCGTCTGGATGCCGGTGCGCTCGATGCCGCTACGCTCGCCCTGCGCAGCGCACAGTTGCATGCGCGTGGTCTGGGCGTCATCGCCGGATTTGTGGACGACCACGAGATCTACCACCGCTGCAAACCGCTCGCCTTGCAGGCCGTGCAGGGACGTTATCTGCTGCTGCCGGAACAGATCGTGGCGCCGGTCCTCACACCCAGCCGATTGAATCTGCTGCGGCTGATGAACGCGCTGCAGGAGAACAATCCGGGCCCGGTCGAACTGGGCGAGATCATTCGCGACGACGCCGTGCTGAGCTACAAGCTGCTCGGCTGCGTCAACTCGGCGTATTTCGCACTGCCGCGCCAGCTCAAGTCCATTCAGCAGGCGGCGATCTTTTTCGGCGTCGCGCGCATGCGCAACTGGATCTATGCGATGGCGCTCAGCGGCATGAACGACCGTCCGCCCGAGCTGCTGCGCGCCGCGCTGATCCGCGCCCACATGTGCGAAAAGCTGGCACAAGGCATGTCCACCAGCCATCAGGAAATGGCGTTCATGACCGGGCTGCTGTCGCTGCTGGACACGTTGATGTGCGCCCCGATGGAGCTCGTGCTGAGCCATCTGCCACTCGCGCCCGAGATCAGCGAGGCCCTGGTGGGAGGCAGCGGCCCGTTCGCCCCACTGCTTGAACAGATCTATATCTGGGAAGCGGGCGAACTGGGTGCCACCAACGTACAGCCGCAGAACATCCTGCGGATGGCCACCGTCTATCTTGAAGCGACGCAGTGGGCCGACCAGGTCTACAACTTCGCCGATCAGCGCGCGTACTGATATCTGCTGAAGGGCGCTCGGCGCCTGATTAAAGGCAAGAATCCATTTGCTATGCGTGCTCCTCGTAGCCTTGCATCGATTCATCCGGACGCCAACAAAGAAACACCCGTCCTGATGGCACAAGGGATGGCGGCCGAACCGGGTACTTGAGACAGGCCGTTTCGAAGATCGACGCACGTGCCAACCGTTCGCCCTGAGCGTAGCGAAGTCGAAGGACCTCCCTTCGTGCGGACCTACGCCCAGGGCGAACGGCCGTGATCGGCACTCAGTCGACGTAGTCGTTCTGAACCCGGAAGCTTCGCTGCAAGTCCTGCTGGGCACGATCGACCTGCGCTTGCGGTAGCCCGTCGATGCGATCGTGGGCCGCTGGCGTGGTGTACGCCACCAGATGATTTTCAGCCAGCAACTGGATCATCGCGAGCTGATCGCCAGCCAGCAGGGCTTTACCCAATGGCGTGAC
>JBAPPP010000394.1:0-6958 GCA_049280175.1 Rhodanobacter sp. | reverse complement strand
ACGCGGGCCTCGACGTTTTCAGCGATCACGTTTGGCGATCAGGTCGGGCTCGTTCGGCCACTCACTTCACGGTGAATGTGTTGTTGCTGCGATCCACGTCGGGGACTACATGTGCCGGGTCGATGGTGGCGGACTTGACCGGCTTGCTGCCGTCCACGCGGATGGTGAAGCTGTGGTGTTGCATCCAGGTTTCCACGGGTACCCGCACGTCCTGTTTGCTGCCGTCGGTGTAGAGCACTTCCAGCGTGGCCGGCAGTACCAGTTGGTCGAGATTGGCTACGGTGACCTGCGCGCCCTTGTGCCAGTCCCCATCGACCGGTGTCACGTTCTGCACGGCCAGGTCCAGCTTCCAGTTGTGCTGGTACCAGCCACGCCAGAACCAGGAGAGGTCCTCGCCGGTCTCGCTGTCCATGAAGCGGAAGAAATCCGATGGGCTGGGGTGTTTGTATGCCCAGATCTGGATGTATTTGCGGAAGGCCGGATCGAAACGCTCCGGGCCGATGATCTGCTCGCGCAATAGCACCAGACCATAGGCGGACTTGAAGTAGGTGACCGGGTGACGGTATTTCTCCTTGGTCTGGTCGGCGATGGTCAGCACGGGAGGCGCATCGGGATCGGCCAGCACCTTGACGATTTCATCGGCCGGATTGCCACCGCCGGGGGCGTACTCCGAGTCGCGCTTGGGCGCGAATTCGCCGTGGTTGAAATGGTCTGCTTCGTAGATATCGATGAAGGTGTTGAAGCCTTCGTCCATCCACGCATGGCGGCGCTCGTCGGTGCCCACGATCATCGGGAACCAGGTGTGGCCGATCTCGTGCGCGATCAGCGGCTGCAGCTCTTTGCCGTGTGCCGTTTTGTCGTCGAACGTGATGCCCGGATATTCCATGCCGCCCGCGGTGCCCGCTTCATTGATCGCGACCGGGTAGGGATACGGAAACCACTGTTTCGAGAAGTACTCGGTGGATGTCTTGACGTATTCGGTAGCGCGGCCCCAGGCGTCGTTGCCGCCGCTTTCCACCGGATACGCGGACATCGCCAGCGCAGTTTTGCCATCGGGCAGGTTGATCCGTGCGGCGTCCCACACAAAAGCCTTGGAAGCACCGAACGCTACATCGCGGCTGTTCTGCATGCGGAAGTGCCAGGTCAGCGTGCCGCTCTGTTTTGGACGGCTGGATGGATCGTTGACTTCTGCGGGCGAGCGAATCATCACGGTGGCATCGCTATGCCGCGCCTGTTCCAGCCGCTGCTGCTCGGCGCGGGTGAGTACGTCTTGTGGGTTCAGCAGTTCGCCGGCACCGACCACGATCATATTCCACGGCACCGTGACAGAATAGTCGTAGTCGCCGTAGTCGAGATAGAACTCCTGGTTGAGATACGGTGCGGTATCCCAACCGAGCAAGTCGTCGTATACGCACATCCGCGGAAACCACTGCGCGATCTCGAAGATGTCGCCGTTCTTGCTTGGGTTGACGTCGGTGCGACCGCCGAACTCGCCGGGCACGGTATAGCTGTAGCTGATATGCAGGCGCAGCTGACCATCGTGTGCTTTCAGTGGTGTGGGGAGGCTGACTTGCATGCGTGTGTCGGAGACCAGCCAGTCAGCTTTCTGCAGCTTGCCGTCAGGGCCCTCTACCTGCACCGAAGCGATCGTGTAGCCGTCGGTAAATTCGGTGGGGAAGCGATCGTCGGCGAATGCGCCGCGGGCATCCCTGCGATAGCGGTTCTGGTCGAGCTGTAGCCACAGCACGTCGAGTTCGTCAGGGCTGTGGTTGGTGTAGGTAACGACTTCCTCGCCGCTCAGCTTGCGACTGACCGCGTCGAGCGAAGCCTTGATCTGATAGTCCGTGCGGTTTTGCCAGAACAACGGGCCGGGCCTGCCGCTGGCCGACCGGTACGCCGTCGCCGGTTGTGGATAGTTGAACGGCGCAAAGGTTTGCAGCGGATCGAACTTCGTGGTGCTGTCAGGCGCTGCCGCATGCAATGGCATGGCCGCTGCGCAAAGCAGCGATAGGCAAATGGTGAGGCAGGGGATTGGCAGGATTCGCATGCATCAGTTCCGGGGAGGAGGAGGGTGTGGCATCAGGTATGCGGCGGTGGGAATGATGGCGGCGCATTGTCGTCGGCGCTACCCCATTGTTTGTCCGGCGTGGCAGCCGGGGTGAAGTGCAACTGGCCGCCGTGCTCAACCAGCTGCGGCGGAAACCAGGGGCGATCATAGTTCTTGCCGTCGACGCTGAGCGCGTTGTAGAGCGCAGCGGAAGATGCAGCGGGTGCATCGATCACCACGTCGCCGCTTGCGCCGTGTGCCACGGCATGCGCAAACAACGGGCTGCCAAGCAGCAGTTCGGCGCGACCGGAAATTTCCGGATATAGGCAGAGCCGACCACACGTACCACGACGACACCTCGGCCCAGTTCTGATAGCGCGAAGTCCGCGCTGGCGTCCTCCAGCGTTTCGCTGGCACCGCCCCAGGCGTGCGACTTGCTGGCGACGTAGTGCTGCAGACGCAATCGCTGATCCAGTGACGATCGCTGCCTTCACCAGCGACGCGTAGGCACCTTGCAGGTCGAACGCCCGACCACCGAAAGCGATGATGTCTGCCAGCGCGGGAACGGCCGGCTCGCCGCTCATCACATGGGTGGCGCCGGAATTGTGCGTCCAGCTGCCGCCGGAGGTGACGCCCGAGGGTGGGGGTCGACAAGGTTCGCTACCGCGGCCTGGCCAACAACGCCATACAGGCTTTCTTGGCGCTGGGGCTGGGGCTGGCGAACTTCTTCGCGCGCAAGCGCCGCGTGGCAGGCGCCCTGAAGTTGGACTTCGGCAGACTTCTGAGTTAATTCCCCGAATTATTCGGCTTTGCGAAATGCATGCGGCGGACGTTCGATGGCTGCACTGAAATCGGTGGGTTGTTCAGCATTGCCCTAAGTAAGACTCTGCCTGGGATTATCGCCGCGGAGCGGATATGCTTCGCAATGCGCCCTCACAATCTTCCTGAAGACATGTAGCGGCGCAGTGCGTCAGGAAGCATGCCTCGCTCTGTCCTTCCTTCGGAGGGTTGACCACGGTGTTCACTTTCGCTCAGAAGCGCCCGCCAACGCGGCAGGCCGGGACAGCAGCAAAAGCGAGCCCGGCGCCGCGGGTAGAGCCAGCAGCGCAAACTGTCAAGCGGCAAGGGGAGCCCCTGTCCAATGACGCGCGCAGCTATTTCGAGCCGCGTTTCGGCTACGACTTCAGCAAGTTACGCATCCACGCAGATGGCGAGGCGGCCCGCAGCGCCAGCGGCATCCAGGCCCGCGCCTACACCCTCGGGCGCGACATCGTCTTCGGCGCCGGCGAATACTCGCCGTCGACCACCGAAGGCCGGCGCCTGATCGCGCACGAACTGGCCCACGTGGTGCAGCAGCAGGGAGGGTCTGCCGGCCGCGCATCGGCCGCCACCATTCGCCGGACGCCTGCGAAACCCACCCCACACGTAGTCACCCAGGACGACGTAGTGCAGAACATGAGCGACATGGGTGGCCCCTACAAGGACACAGCCGCTTGGGAGAAATCCATGCAGGCGACCACGTTCCTCGGCCACGACATTAGCAACGGAGTGCGGGCAGAGTTCAAGGCAATGCTGACCACGGCGGAAACCAAGGTCAAGGCGGAGTTCAAGAAGTCCGGCAACACACCTCCGTCGGGCTTCGGCATCAAGGGCATCGGCGGCTACCGTAGGGGAATCCATCCTCACGCCGCGGGCGTGGCCATCGACATTGACGGCAACGACAATCCGTACATCCTGCACGAAGGTGTGCCGAACAAAAGCATGAACGACGACCCGAACGTCGTCCCCGAGGCCGAGAAGAAAAGCAAACATCCCGACCCGATCAGGCTTCTCCAAGCGGAACTGCAGCCCGTCTACAATCGCATCGCGCAATTCATCCTCAACACTCCCATTGATGGCGAACAGTCCGTCATCCCCAGACTGATCACAACGAGCGACACTTTGCCCAAAGGCGGCAAAGCGTCGAAGCGTGACCGGGTGGCGCAGTATTACGACCGGCTAACGCTGGAAAGCGATGCCATGAAACGGTATTTCGCGCTGATGACGGACGACGCTGCGCTCAAGAGTTTCCTGAGCGGTGAATGGACCAAGCTGCATCCCGGCGAAAAAGCGCCTTCGTCCGACGACGTCAAGAAACAGATGTGGCAGGATTACGCCGTGCTTGGCGGTGCGATTCCCGGTGGCGCGCCTCCGGGCTCGCCAGACTTCAAGCTGCGCCCGGATGGCAACCGGCCGTTCCATCCAAAGGATCAGGCGCAACGCGATCCGGCTTCAGGATTTTTGACCATACCGCGTGAAGTGGTGCTGGGGCTTGGGCAGGTCGTCCCGCGCTGGGGCGCGATTGACTTCGGCCCCCAGAGCGGCGATGTCATGCACTTTGATGACAAGGACGGGCTCGGCAAGCCCTTCCTGGATGGACTGGCAAAAGCCGCTGACATCTCAAAAGCGGACTTCGCTAAGGCCAAAGCCGAGTACGACGACGCGCTCAAGGCAGAGAAAACCACGCCGGGGACAGGCAGTGGCAGCGGATCGGGAACACCGCCGCAGCAGCAGGGTAGCGGATCAGCGGCACCCATCCCGCAGCGCAAGGTAGTTCCGGGCGCAGTGAACATTGGTGCCGTGGACGACCCACTGGAGCACGAAGCCGATGCTATTGCGGAGCGCATCATGCGCATGGAGCAGCCCTCGCCCGCATCCATTCCCTCGCTGGGTCACGCGTACCTTTCGGCGCCGGTAAGCAGCGACAGTGCCGGGACTGTGCGAAGAGCGCGTACGAATGTTCAACCCGAAGACGTTTCCGCTGAAATGGTCGGGCGGACGTTCCGTTTGCGGGAGTCTTTCACCGACGGCACGGCGAGTGCGCCAAAGGACGAGATCGTGACCGTAACCTCCTGGGACAACGACAGCAGCACGGTCGTGGTCACCAGCCCCTCCGTCAAAGGCCCCTACAAAGTCCCCAAGTTTCTGCTCGAGCCGGAGCGCACAGTGGCCAAAGGGGTTGCCCCGTACGGCGTTGGTCTGGGGAAGGTAGAAACAAGCGTGGAGCGCGGCTCGGCGGATGTTGCCGCATTTCAAAAAACAGAGGCGGATTTCAAAACTCCGAAGGGTAAGGCATCTTTTGATCGAGATCTTAACGACCTCCACGTACGCCAGGCCGGTCGCGAACGTGTGCTGAACAAACGCCTGATTCAGGCGACCATGCTGAATCGCTTCGACTCCAGCATCCTGAAGTGGGTGGATTTCTACAACACCCAGTTCGGCTTCAAGGGCAAAGACGCACTCGATCCCAACTTGATCAAAGCGATCGCCTATGAGGAATCGGGGATGGGCACGAGCGTCGAAGCCGATGACGGTTCGCTGGCGAGCCTCATCGTGAACCGCTTCAACATTCTCCAGGCGATAGACACCTTGGCAGAGGAGCAGGTTCCAATCATGCGGGAGATCATGCCGGACCTGATCGCGAAACATCATCTGGATGATGTCGTGAACGATTGGAAACAGAAGGAGAACGAACTCGACGAATTGAGGAAGAAGAAGTCCCACCACGCGCTCTCGGCAGTCGAAACGACGCGGTTTGTTGAATTGACGGAACTATCCGCGCCCGGCGATAACTGGCAGACGTTTTTTTTGCGAAGCACAGATTTTACGTCCGCGCTGCAGGAATTCCTGACAGCCACCAGTGGGGGCAAACAACGCAGTGAAGATTACGACTTCTGGATTCGTGCCGGCGTACGCGCGGTCTTCGAAAAACACAGGCACCACAAAGATTGGTTGGGCGCAGCGCGCGCCTTCAACGGCGGTGGTTCCCGTGCGAAGAACTATCGCAAATCGGTTGGGGGCCGAATGCAGGGGGCCACGAAGGCAGAAAAGGACAAGAAGGAATACGTGCCTCACGGCCCCGACCTCTGAGTAACCGTCTCCGCTGTCGAGCGCGGCAGTGCTCGGGGTCCCACTTCGAGCCTGCTTCGACCATGGCATTGACGCAACGCCGTCGAAGGATTCGACATTCCTGCAGTCGAATCCTTCCGCGAGATGGCGCCTGACGAATTACAACAGGATGGTCAGCATCTGAACACCAAAGGGCTACGGCATCGTCGCAGCGAAATTGCTGTCGGCGGTCAAGTCGCTTCCAAGCCAAACCCCAAAGCCGTGAAATTCACGGGGTACCTACCTTTTTCACGGCAAGGACGCAGTTCGGCCACAGATCCGGTCGTTCGCGACTGTTTCCTGTCGGGATGCCTCAGATGCCTCAGATGCCGCACTCGCCACCGCATTTCGAGCACGCAAAGCGCGCCCGCTCCGCGTGCTCCAAGATAGGCGTGCCACGCGCAGGTCGTTCCCTATCCCTGCCTTCGCAGGGATGACGGGCGGAGTAGGCGCCCGCAGGGGAGGTGCCGACTTCAACGCGGCGGCAACACGTTCAGCAATTCGTAGCAGGCACCCATGGTGTGATAGTCGGTCTTGCCCGCCGGACTTTTTTCGTCGTCGATCTTGCGGTTGTCGTGGGTGAGTATGCGGTACCAGGCGCCGTAGTTGTGGTCGACAAAATGCTGCCACGCATAGGCCCACAGTTTCCCGTACCAATCGTCATAGACGGCCAGACCGGTACGCGCATGCAACAACGCCGCGGCCGCCAGCGATTCGGCTTGCACCCAGAAATATTTATCGCCATCGCACACGCCCCCATTCGGGGCGAAGCCGTAGCTGATGCCGCCGTGCTCGGTATCCCATGCGCGTGCCAGCGCAGTGTCGAACAGGTGCATCGCCGTCGGCAGCAGCCAGTTTTCCTCGCGACCGCGTTCGAGCAGCAGTGGCTCGAGAATCAGCAACAGCTTGGCCCATTCGGTCAGGTGGCCAGGTTGGAAACCCCAGGGGCGGAACAGATGTTTCGGATCGTCCCGGTGATAGTCC
>JBAPPP010000393.1:0-3857 GCA_049280175.1 Rhodanobacter sp. | reverse complement strand
GAAATGCTCCCTCCCCTGCTTGCAGGGGAGGGTTGGGGTGGGGTCGCTCTTCGCGACGCAGATCAAAAGCATTACCCCCTCCCAACCTCCCCATGCGCCCTAAGGAAGTCCCTCTACGGGGCACGCGGGGGGGGGGATCGAATCCGGTTCGCTGCGGGCGCGGGCAAATAGCCCAGCGTCAGCTTCGGCGCTGTTTCGCCAGCGTGATCACGCCCACGCCGAGCAGGATGATCGCCATGCCAGCGAGGTCGTACGGGCCCACGTGTTCGCCCACCAGCAGCACGCCGAACAGCACGGCGACCGGTGGGTTCACGTAGGCGTAGCTGGTCGCCAGCGCGGGGCGTGCGTGCTTGAGCACATAGAGGTACGCGCTGAACGCGACGATCGATCCGAACACCGCAAGGTAAACAAGCGCCAACGTCGAGCGCGTGCTCGGATGCAGCGGCAGGTGTTCGCCGCCGGCAAAACCAAAGGCGAGCAGGGCTATGCTGGCGCACAGCATCTGCGCGGCGGTATTCATGGGCCCTGGTGGCATATCCTGGCGGCGGCTCCAGACCGATCCGAACGCCCAGCACATCGCAGCGACAATGAGCGCCAACGCACCGAGCCGCGAACCTGACAGGCCGCTGCCGAGGTTCAATACGATCACGCCGACAAAGCCAATCAGCAGGCCGATGCTCTCGCGCCGGTTCGGCCACGCGCCGTACATGCCGGAGAACAGCGCGGCGAACAGCGGCATGCTGGCAACGGCGACGGCAGCGATCCCTGAGCTCACCCGTTGCTCGGCGAAGCACACCAGGCCGTTGCCAAACCCAAGCAGCAGCACGCCGGTGAACGCGGCGTTGCGCCATTGCCGGGGCGTGGGTGGTGCCATGCCACGCCAACGCAGGAATCCGTACAGCGCCACGCCAGCGCACAGGAAGCGGACGCCAGCGAGCAGGAAAGGCGGATAGCTTTCCAGCGCGTAGCGGATGCCCAAATAAGTCGAGCCCCAGATCACATACAGCGCGAACAGCGCCAGTGGAATCAGCACGCGATGATCTGGAAGAGGACGCGCGGTTTCTGCCGCGACACCGGCGGAGAGATCTGACATGGGTAGGCAAGCCGGGGAGTAGGTAGCCCGATTATCCGCGAGCTTGCCGGCGTCGGCGAGTGTCAGTGATGACATCGGCAGGCGCCTGAGCGGCCTGTTCGCGGGCAAGCAGCTCGCGTTTGCGTTCGACGCCCCAGCGCCAGCCGCCAAGCGTGCCGTCCTCACGCACGATGCGATGGCACGGCACGATCAGCGCGAGGCGATTGCTGCCACACGCGCGGCCGATCGCACGCGCGCCTTTTGGACTGCCAAGCTCCGCGGCAAGTTCGCCATAGCTCTTGGTGGTTCCCTGCGGAATCCGCGTCAGTGCGTCCCACACCCGCCACTGGAACGCGGTGGCGGCGACATCCAGCGGTGGCAGTGCTGGTGCGTCGTCGTCGCTCCAGCCAAGCTCATGCGCGATCCGGGCAATCACCGCGTCGAGCCATTCCTCGCGACCACTGTCGACACGTTCGCGCGTGGCCTGTGGAAATTCGGTGGCCAGACGGTTTTCCAGTTCCGCATCGTCGTCGCCCAAGGTCACGGCACAGATGCCGCGGCTGGTGGTTGCGACGAGCAGCTGGCCCAGCGGTGTTTCGGTAGTGGTGTAACGAATGGAGGCGCCGGCGCCGCCCGCGCGATAGCTCGCCGGGGTCATTCCGAGTAGGCGGTCACTGTGCTCGTAGACGCGGCTGCCGGAGCCGAAGCCCGCTTCGTAGACGGCGGTGGTCACGGCGGCACCATCACGCAGCGCGACCTTCAGCTGATCGAAGCGGCGGGCGCGATGATATTCAGCCGGGCTGATGCCATAGCGTCGACGAAACGCCCGCTGCAAATGGCTGGGACTGAGCTTCGCGGTCTGCGCCAGCGCGCTGAGCGTTGGCGCTTCATCGGCGCGCTCGAGTTGCAGGCGTACGCGTTCGAGTGCGGATTCGGTGGTTTGGCTGCGTGCGTTCATGACGGCATCCATGGTTGATGCCAGCAGACTAGGGCGACCGCGGAACCCAAGCCATCCGGATCATGCGGTCAGTGCCGTGTGCTCAATGCGCGACCGGGCGTCCGCGCTGGATCACCACAAATTCGCCTTCGAGCACTTGCGGCTGGTGGTTCGCACCCGGCATGGCCTGTTTGATCTGGCGGCCACGGGTCCACTGCCGCCAAGCCAGCAAGAGACCACCGCCGACCAAAAGCACGCCCGCGACGACCAGTCCGAACACCAGCAGCACGCCAATGAGCGCCACGCCAAGCAGCAGCGACAGCGCACGAACCAAGGGATGGCGGGAACGACGCATGGAGGGCATGGAAAAGTACATGTGTTAAAAATCCGTGTGGTAAAATCAATGACTTACGCGTGCAACCATGGGGCCTTCCGGCCCGCGAGGCAAGTGCCGATGGATACAATGACTTCCGCCGATTCGCCGTCCGAGGGACCTCAGTCCGGGGCGGTGCTATGCAGGCTGGACGAGATTCCCGATGGTGGCGCCACCGCCATCGACGCAATGCTGGCTGACGGCGAGGAAAGCGTCATCCTGCTGCGGCATGGCGAGCAGGTGCAGGCTTATCTCAATATCTGCCCGCATACGGCGCGTCGGCTGGACTATGCACCGGGCAAGTTTCTGCTCAAGAACGACACGCTGATTTGCGCCGTGCATGGTGCAACCTTCAATCAGACGGATGGCCTTTGCGTGGCCGGTCCCTGTCGTGGCGAGCATCTGCGCGCCGTTGCCGTGCGGGTGGAAGATGGAGAAATTCACCTCGGTGCCTGAACGATGTTGCCGTCGTCCGTTGCCGCTTCCGCGCGTCCAGCGGGGCGTCGCTGACCTTTGAGCGCTCAGCGGAACATCAGATTGATCGCAATCAGGGTGACCACCAGCACGACCAGGGTCAGCGGCAGACCGACACGCAGGAAATCCTTGCCGCGATAGCCGCCGGGGCCAGTGACCATCATCAGCGCCGGGTGACCGGAGCTGAGCAGGAACGTGTTGGACGAAGACACGGCCACGATCAACGCGTAAGCCGATGGGTTGCCGCCGGTGGCAACCGCCACGCTGATCGCGATCGGCACCATCATCACGGTGGCGCCGACGTTGGACATCACTTGCGAGAACAGCAGCGTGAGTATCGCCAGCGAGGCTTGCAGCACCCAGTGCGAGCTACTGCCCATGTGTTGGAGTACCTGTTGGGCGATCCACGCGGCGGTGCCGGTGGCGTCCATCGACCAGCCCAGCGGAATCAGACAGGCGGTGACAAAGATCGTCTTCCAGTTGATCGCCCGGTAAGCCTCGTCCATGTTCAGCACGCCAGTCAGCAGCATGCCGATCGCGCCGGTCATCATGGCCACGGACAGGTCGAGGTGGGTGAACAGCGCCAGGCATTTCGCCAGGACGAAGAAGCCCACCGCTTGCCAGATCTTGCCTGGGCGCTGTTCCTGCTTCGGGATATCGGTGACGACGACCAGATCCTTGTCTTCCGCCGCCAGTGACAAGTCGCGCCAGTTGCTGTGCAGTACCACGGTGTCGCCGGCGCGCAGGGTCACCGAGCGCACGTCGTCGCGGAACACCTGGTCGCCGCGGGTCACCGCCAACACCGAGATGCCGAAGCGCTTGCGCAGGCGCAGGTCGCCGATCGTGTGCTTGATGAAGCGCGAGACCGGCGGGATCACCACTTCGGAAATGCCGGCGCGAGTCGGGTTGAACAGCTCGCCGAGCTGGCGCATGCGGGTCGACAGACGGCACAGCTGATTGTTGGCGAACTGATTCAACTGGTCGCGCGGGCCGAGTACGCC
>JBAPPP010000392.1:0-16184 GCA_049280175.1 Rhodanobacter sp. | reverse complement strand
CACACAATTCACCTGCGCACACTGTCAAAGATCAATCACTTGCCACCGATTCCTCAGTGGCTGCCTGAGACGTTTCGTCCTAGGTGAGCCGCCCATTCTACATCGCTTTTCGCGACCGTCAACACCTTGAGATAAGAAATTTTCTATCCGCGGTGGTGGTGACGCCCTTCGTGAAGGACTGCTCGTCGAAGGGGGGAGAATCATAGCGCCGCAGCGCCTGTCTGTGAAGAGGGCGCGCACACTTTTCTCTCGATAAATGCACGAGACGATGATCTTCCGCCTCATGTCATCGTCTTTGCAGGCGCTCTGCTGTTGGTCTCGCGCTACATCGTGCGTTCGATGCAGATCGTCCCGATGCGTGACCCTGATTGCTTTCGGCGCTGCGACATACCTGCGTGCAAGGTCGATTCCCGCACGTACTATCTATCCGCGCAACGCGCACTTGTTATGTGCTGCTGGAGTTGTCGATCGGTGGTGCGCACTGAGTTGGCGCGCAGGCTGGTGAGCCGAAGATCGAGGGCAACGCGTGCGCAGCACGCGGAGCGGGCAGCTCGGATGTGCCGAGCAGGCCGAGGCGAAACGGGATCAAGGCCTCTGGGCGCAGATTTTCCAGCGCGTCCCAGTCATCTTCAAACGGAATGAACTGTTGCATGGCGTGCTCCTTACAGTGGCGCGCTATTTGGCCGCGCGCAGGAGCATAAGAACAGACGGCCCGGTCAATACTGTGACGAGTTCGGGCCGTTTGCGGGCAGGACGAGGCCCTTAGTCGAGTTCAATCATCTCGAAATCGTCTTTGGTGGTCCCGCAATCCGGACAGGTCCAGGTCAGGGGCACGTCTTCCCAGCGCGTGCCGGCGGGAATACCTTCATCGGGCACGCCCACGGCTTCGTCGTAGATATAACCGCAGACGACGCACATCCATTTGCGTAAGGTTGTGGCTTCGGTGGAACTCTGGCTCATTGTCGGGCTTCTATGATCGCGATGGGATGGGGTGGAATGGCACATTCTCGCAACTCGCCGAGCAATGCGAAAGCATGCATCATCGCCGATCGCCCTATCCACACGTGTGAGATCGCGATTTGAAAACGTTCGCACAACCCACGGGCCGCGGCCTGTACGTGATTACCGATGGTCCGCGCCCCGATCTTATTGCCGTGGTGACGCAGTCGCTCGCCGGTGGCGCGCGACTGCTGCAATACCGCGACAAAAGCACGGATTCGACACGGCGTCACAGCGAAGCCGCTGCGCTCAGGCAGTTGTGCGACACCTACGGCGTACCGTTGATCATCAACGACGACATCGCGCTGGCACACGCGGTGGCCGCCGATGGCGTGCATTTGGGCAAGGATGATGACGATCTCGCCGCCGCCCGAGCCGTACTAGGCACGGATGCGATCATCGGCATGTCTTGCTACGACTCACTGCCGCGGGCGAAAGCGGCCGCAAGCGCCGGCGCGAGCTACGTCGCGTTCGGTGCATTCTTCCCTTCGCCCACCAAACCGTTGGCGGCTCGCGCATCGATCGAGCTGCTGAGGCAAAGTGCCGCGATCGGAGTACCACGGGTGGCGATCGGCGGAATCACCCCGGACAATGCGCCATCACTGATTGAAGCAGGCGCCGACTACCTGGCCGTCATCTCGGCGGTATTTGGCGCTGACGACGTGCGCCACTCGGCGCAGCGCTTTACCGATCTCTACTCATCTCATTCCGGAACATCACCATGACCAGCAACCACGAACTCTTTCAGCGCGCCCAGACGCTGATGCCCGGCGGCGTGAACTCGCCAGTGCGCGCATTCAAGTCGGTCGGTGGCGAGCCGTTCTTCACCGAACGTGCGGACGGCGCCTATCTGTGGGACGTGGAAGGCACGCGCTATATCGATTACGTGGGCTCATGGGGGCCGATGATCGTCGGCCACAACCACCCGAACGTGCGCGAGGCGGTCGAGCGCGCCGTGAAAAAAGGTCTGTCGTTTGGCACGCCCTGCCCGGCCGAAGTGACGATGGCCGAGACGATCACGCGGTTGATTCCATCGATCGAGATGGTGCGCATGGTGAACTCCGGCACCGAGGCTACGATGTCCGCGATCCGTCTCGCCCGTGGCGCGACCGGTCGCTCGAAGATCGTGAAATTCGAAGGCTGCTATCACGGCCACGGTGACAGCTTCCTGGTAAAGGCTGGCTCCGGCGCGCTGACGTTCGGTGTACCGACTTCGCCCGGAGTGCCGAAGGCCAATGCCGATCTCACACTGACACTGCCATACAACGACCTCGATGCAGCGAAGGCATTGTTCGCCGAACAGAGCAACGACATCGCAGGACTCATCATCGAGCCAGTCGCTGGCAACATGAACTGCATCCTGCCGAAAGACGGTTATCTGCAGGGACTGCGCGAACTGTGCACGCAGCACGGCGTGCTGTTGATCTTCGACGAGGTGATGACCGGCTTCCGTGTTGCGCTGGGCGGTGCACAGGCGCATTACGGCGTGACGCCGGATCTGACCACCTTTGGCAAGATCATTGGCGGCGGCATGCCGGTAGGTGCCTACGGCGGGCGCCGCGAACTGATGGAGCAGATCGCCCCGGCCGGACCGATTTATCAGGCAGGCACCTTGAGCGGCAACCCGGTGGCGATGGCTGCGGGCCTGGCGATGCTTGAGCTGGTGCAGGCGCCGGGCTTTTACGACCAGCTCGCTGCACGCACGCGCCTGTTGACCGATGGGCTGCAATCGGTGGCAGACAGCGAAGGCGTCGCGTTCAGTACCAATAGGGTCGGTGGCATGTTCGGTTTGTTCTTCACGGGCGAGAAAGTCGAGAGCTACGCACAAGCCACGGCCGCGGACACTGCGCTGTTCAATCGTTTCTTCCACGGGATGCTCAAGCGCGGCGTGTATCTCGCACCATCGGCGTTCGAGGCTGGCTTCCTTTCGAGTGCGCACAGCGAGCAGGACATCGCCGATACGCTGCAATTCGCGCGCGAGGCGTTGCGCGAAGCGCGCGCCTGAGCAAGGTCGCCCGCGCCGCTATGGCGCGGGCGAAAGGTCTTACCAGCTGCCGGTGTTCGGCATTGACGCCCACGGCTCCTGCGGCAGCAGGTGACCGTCCTGCAGCAGCTCGATCGAAATCAGATCGGGCGAACGCACAAAAGCCATGTGTCCATCACGCGGCGGGCGATGGATGGTGTAGCCCATCGCCCGCAGTCGGGCGCAGGTGACATAGATGTCATCCACGCGGAACGCGAGATGACCGAAGTTGCGCGCCGAACCGTAGTCTTCTTGCGAACCCCAGTTCCAGGTCAGCTCGATTTGCGCTTCAGGGCTGTCCGCCGCGGCGAGAAACACCAGCGTGTACTTCCCCTCGGGCACTTCGTTGCGGCGCACTTCGTGCAGACCCAGTCCTTCGCAATAGAAACGCAACGAGGCTTCCAGGTCGCGCACGCGAACCATGCTGTGCAGATATTTCATCCATTTGTCCTTTGCAAAAAAAACTAGGCTGCCACGTAAGCCGTCAATGCCGCATGCAGGCGACGCAACCCTTCGGCTAGATCATCGTCGCTGATCGTCAGCGGCGGCACGAAACGCAGCACGTCGGGGCCTGCCTGCAACAAGAGCAGACCATGCGCTGCGGCATGATCGAGAATCTCGCTAGCCTTGCCCTTGTGTGCCTCGTTCAACACGGCGCCGATCATCAGGCCACGCCCGCGCACTTCGGCAAATAGATTCAGCTCGTGGTTGATGCGTGCCAGCCCGGCACGCAGGTCATTCGCCTGCCGCTCCACATTCAGCAGTACCGCCGGCGAGGCAAGCTTGCGCAATGCGACGCGCGCCACCGCCGCCGCCATCGGATTGCCACCGAACGTGGTCCCGTGCGCGCCGTATTGCAGTACCTCGGCCACCTTGGGGCCGGCCAGCATCGCACCGATCGGAAAGCCGCAGCCAAGCGCCTTGGCCAGCGTCACGATGTCCGGCTGCACATGGTCCTGGGTGTGCGCGAACAACGTACCGGTGCGGCCCATGCCGCACTGGATCTCATCCAGTACCAGCAGGGCGTCGTACTGATCGCACAGTTCGCGTACGCGCTTGAGGAACCCAGGCGCGGCTGGCAGCACCCCACCCTCACCCTGCACCGGCTCCAGCATCACCGCGGCAATGCCGCCTTCGGCGAACGCCGTTTCCAATGCGGCGACGTCGTTGAAATCCAGATAACGGAAACCGCCCGGCAATGGCTCGTAGCCTTCCTGGTACTTGGGCTGTGCGGTTGCGGTGACGGTAGCCAGCGTGCGGCCGTGGAACGAACCGCGGAACGTAACGATGACGCGCTGCTCCGGTGGGCGCCCCTTGGACGCGGCCCAACGACGTACCAGCTTGATCGCCGCCTCGTTCGCTTCCGCGCCGGAGTTGCACAGGAACACACGCTCGGCGAAGTGCGAGGCGCGCACCAGCTCTTCGGCCAGCCGCAGCGGCGGTTCGGTGTAGAACACGTTGCTGCTGTGCCAGAGCTTTTGCGCCTGCGTAGTGAGCGCTGCGAGCAGATCCGCATCCTGATGGCCGAGCGCGTTCACCGCGATGCCGGCACCGAAGTCCACGTAGTCACGCCCCTCGGTATCCCATACGCGGGCGCCTTTGCCATGATCGAGCACGAGCTCGCGCGGCTTGTACACCGGTAACCAGTAACGCTTACCGAGATCGATCAGGGACTGCGTGGAATGATCTTGTGCATGCATGGCGGATTCCGGGCGTTGCCGCCAGGACAACGCCTTCAATGGGGATGAACGGGAACGCGACCGCCCGCGAACCTCGCGGCGTCCTGCGCTGACGCGCATCATAAACTGCAGCAGGCTTTTGCACGATGTGCCGGATCGGCGGTGACGTGTCCGCGAAAGCTCAACCCGCCCGCCGCGCGTGGACATTCTGCCTTCTCAGCATGGCTGAGCCTTCCCGGCGCAACTGAGCCAGGTCAGCGCAACTGCTCAGGCACCAGCTGATGTTTCTTGCACAGCCGGTAGACGGTGACCCGCGAGACCTTCAGCCGACGCGCGCATTCGCTGATGTTGAAGCGGCTTTCGCGCAGACAGATCTCCACCGCTTCGCGTTCGGCTGACACGCGGGTCAGCCCGAGACTGGAGCGGTGGCCGTTCGTTAGCGGCGCGTCCTGCAGGTCCAGATCCGCCACGCTGATCAGCGTGGCTTCGGCCACCACCGCGGCGCGCTGCACGCGATTGAGCAACTCGCGTACGTTGCCGGGCCAGGAGAACGTACGCATCGCCTGCTTAGCGTCACCGCTGAACAACCGGGCATGACTGTGATGCTGCTCGCGGAAGACATCGAGAAAATGCTGCGCAAGCATTTCCACGTCGTCCATGCGCTCGCGCAATGCCGGCATGCGTAGACGCAGTACGTTGAGCCGGTAATAGAGATCTTCGCGGAAGTGACCTGCGGCTACCGCTGTCTCCAGATCAACATGGGTGGCCGCCAGCACACGCACGTCCGCACGGATTGGCTGACTGCTGCCGACCCGCTCGATGGTGCCTTCCTGCAGGAAGCGCAACAGACTGGTTTGCGCGTCCAGCGGCAAGTCGCCGATCTCGTCGAGGAATACCGTGCCACCGGATGCGCTTTCGATGTGGCCGATCCGCCGCGCATTGGCGCCGGTGAATGCGCCACGCTCGTGACCAAACAACTCTGACTGAACCAGGTTGGAAGGTAGCGCACCGCAATTGATGGTGACGAACGGCCGCATCGCGCGCACCGACAACTCATGCAACGCACTCGCCGCAACCTCTTTGCCGGTACCCGTTTCGCCCGTGATCAGCACGGGCAGATCCACCGGTGCGTATTTGCGGATGCTTGAGCGCACGGCCAGCATCGCGGCGCTCTGCCCGACCATGCCAAGCGTATCCGGCTCGGACACCACGACCTGCGGCTGCCTGCCGTCGCTGAAGCGCACCAGCGTCTCCAGCAGCCTCGGCATATCGATCGGCGCGGTAAACAATTCGGCGCAGTTGAGCAAGATGCGCTTTACCAACGGCTCCTGCGTGGGCATCTCGGACGAAACCAGCGCGATCCAGGGCACCCGTGGATATTGGGCGATCTGACGCCCCATGGCCTGCAGCACGTTATCGTCGCCATGGCGGAAATCAGCCATCGCCACCACGGTCTCACCTGCGCGGACCCCGACGCCTTCGCGCGCGTGGATATTGGCTACCCGGACTGACCAGCCTGACTTGGCCAGGGATTGTTGCTCCGCTGCAATGGGCTGACCAAACCAGACCACGCAACGCCCGCCCCTCGCAGTGTCGTCCATTATCCCCTCCCGTCCACCACCCTGTTTTGGTTTATTGGTTGTTTGAGACCGGCGTCTTAACACTCGGCCATGGATTAGGCACAGAAGAACATTGCTGTCAATAGAGTGGCAAACTATACGCCACAATTAATGCACTGAGATGACCTCATGTCAGGAAATAGCCTGAACGCCTGTCAGGGAACCCCTCGAGACAACGGGAAATCCGCTCAAACCGCTGTCACACGGGCCTCAGTCGAGAAACAGATCCGGCAATAAAGCCGCACCAGGGCTCATCGCGTAGGCATCGAAGTCAGTGATGCCTGACATCCGCAAAACGTCCTCATCAATGGCGAACTGGCCGGTGTAGCTGCCCGCCGGCAGGCTGAAGATGGCATGTGCGGCATCGGCAACGATTTCCGGCTTGCGGCATTGCTCGGCCTTCACGCCGTCGATCATGGCGATGGCTGCGGTGGCGATCACCGTACGTGGCCACAAGGCGTTCACCGCGATGCCCAGCGATGCGAACTCCGCACTCATGCCCAACACGCACAGGCTCATGCCGTATTTGGCGATGGTGTAGGCGGTGTGCGGCGCGAACCATTTCGGATCGAGATTCGGCGGCGGTGACAGCATCAGGACATGCGGGTTCGCCGCCTGCTTCAGGTAGGGCAGGCAACTGCGGGTCACCAGGAACGTGCCGCGGGTATTGACCTGATGCATCAGGTCAAAACGTTTCATCGGCGTATCGGCGGTGCCGGCCAGCCAGATCGCACTGGCGTTGTTGACCACGATATCGATACCGCCGAAATGTTCCGCCGCCTGCGCGGCGGCGGCCACGACCTGCTCCTCCTCGCGGATATCCACCTGTAGCGCCAGCGCCTTGCCGCCGGCTGCCTCGACCGCCGCGGCCGCGGTATGGATAGTGCCGGGTAATTTCGGATTGGCCACACCACTCTTGGCCGCGATCACAATGTTCGCCCCGTCGCGGGCAGCGCGCAACGCGATCGCCAATCCGATGCCACGCGAGGCACCGGTGATGAACAAGGTCTTGCCGGCCAGATTACCCATGTGCATCGACTCCGTTGAAAGTGTCAGTCTAAAGCGCTGGGTCAGTCTAAATCGCCGGCGCAGTCTTTGTGCCGGAGTCACTCCAGAACACGCCAGCCCGCACTGGTGATTCAGGGTTTCTGAAAGCGCGGCAGGATGTCGCGCAGCTCCGCCAGCCGCAACAGCGGATCGGTGAGCTCAAGCATGCGCTGCTGCTCAGCCGGGTCCAGTGGCAACAGCTCGGCCAGACGAAAGCCCACCCAGCTGGCATCGTCATAGGCACTGCGCGGCGCATGCCGCCAGTGCGGCGCCATCGTCTCGATCAGTCGCTCGAGAATGCTCTGCAACAAGGCAAATTCCACCGGCACCTGCTGCTCCGGCTCGGCCGGCCAGACCTCGACCTCGCCACGCAGCAAACCATCGGCACGCGCCCTGCTGCGCTCGACACGGAAGCGTGAACCGCCCTCGGCAACGATGCCGAGCAGGCCATCCTCATCACGGTGGAAGTCGCTGATCCGCGCGATGGTGCCGATCGCGGTCGGCACCGCCGGCATGCCTGCCTCACGCCCTTCAAGGATCAGGCACACGCCGAAGCCGGTGTCGTAACGGGTGCACTCGCGCACCAGATCGAGATAGCGCGGTTCAAAGATGCGCAGTTGCAACTGGCCACCGGGGAACAATACCGTGGCGAGCGGAAACAATGGCATCTCGATGAGCGGAGACTGGGTGGCCATACGGCAAGTGTAGCCAGTGCGTCGCACCTGGTCAGCGGCGCCCGTCACGACGCGCAGATTCAATCCACCTGCAAACGCTCGACGAAGCGACGCGGCGCCGCCTCGAAGCCGCCATTCGACATGAAGATTACCTGGTCGCCGGGCTGTGCTTTTTCACGCAGTAAATCGATCAGCGCATCCACGGTTGGGGCAGTGTGACCGCGACCGTCCAGAGCTGCAGTAACGTGGCTGGCATCCCAGGGCAGTTCGGGGCGATGCAGGAATACCACCTCATCGGCGTCCATCAGAGAAGGGGCCAGTGCCTCGGCGTGAGCGCCCTGACGCATCGAATTGGAGCGCGGCTCCAGTGCCACCAGGATGCGCGCCTTACCGACGTTTGCACGCAGTGCGGCCAGGGTGGTGGCGATCGCGGTCGGGTGATGGGCGAAGTCATCGTAGACGCGCACGCCGTTCACCTCACCCACCAACTCCATCCGTCGCTTGACGCTTTCGAACGTGCTGAACGCGGACAGCAGCGCGTGCGGATCGGCACCCTGGGCGGTGGCGGCGGCCAGCGCGGCGAGTGCGTTCATCACGCTGTGGTTGCCCAGTAGCGACCAGCGTACTTCGCCGATCAGCTCACCATGGCGGTACACCGTGAATGCCGAGCCATCCGCTTCGAGCAGCGTGGCCTGCCAGTCGCCGCGGCCGATGCCGAATGTTTCAACCGGCGTCCAGCAGCCCATCGCCAACACGTCGGCGAGGAAGGAATCGTGCGCGTTGACGATCAGCCGACCGTTGCCCGGCACGGTGCGCACGAGGTGATGGAACTGGCGCTGGATCGCGGCGACATCCGGAAAAATATCCGCATGGTCGTATTCGAGATTGTTGAGGATCGCGATACGCGGCCGGTAGTGCACGAACTTCGAACGCTTGTCGAAGTACGCGGTGTCGTACTCGTCCGCCTCGATCACAAACGGCTTGCCCTGCCCCAGCCGTGCCGACACACCGAAATTGCCGGGTACACCGCCGACCAGGAACCCGGGCGCAAAACCTGCGCTTTCCAGCAGATGTGCCAGCAGGCTGGTGGTGGTGGTCTTGCCGTGGGTGCCGGCAACCGCCAGCACGTCGCGCCCGGCCAGCAGCGTCTCGCCCAGCCATTGCGGGCCGGAGATGTAGCGCAGGCGTTGATCGAGCATGTATTCCACGGCGGGGTTGCCGCGGGTCATTGCGTTCCCCACCACGACCAGGTCGGGTGCTGGCTGCAGGTGCTCGGCGGCGTAGCCCCGCATCAATTCGATGCCGAGCGCTTCCAGCTGGATGCTCATCGGCGGATAGACGTTGGCGTCGGACCCTTCCACCTCGAGTCCCAGTTCACGCGCCAGCGCGGCGACACCGCCCATGAAGGTGCCGCAGATGCCGAGGATGTGCAGACGCATGAGCTACCTGATCGTGTGAAGACTTGCCGAGGGGCAACGCGATCACGGGCTGCCCACAGGTTGCGAGTCGCGCGCAGGCGACTCGTGAAGGTCAGCCGCTTGTCGCAGCCGATTCGCTCTCGAGTGCGCGCTTGACTCGCGCGGTGACTTCGTCGAGCTCGCCGACACCGTCGACGATCTGCAGCTTGCCGCGTTTGGCGTAGAAATCTGCCACCGGCGCGGTCTGTTCGGCGTAGATGGCCAGGCGCTTGCGCACAACTTCGGGATCGTCATCCTTGCGATGCTCCGCCTTGAAGCGGATCTCGCAGCGGCCGATGATCACCTCATTCGGCACCTTCAGCTTCACTACCGCATCAAGCGGCTGGACGATGCGGTCCAGCAGGTGATCGAGTGCGTCCGCCTGGGCGAGGTTGCGTGGATAACCGTCGAGGATGAAACCGGCTTTGGCGTCATCCTGGGTCAGACGGTCCTCCAGCATGCCCAGCAGGATGTCGTCGGATACCAATTGGCCGGCATCCATTACGGCCTTGGCCTTGAGCCCCATCGGAGTGCCTGCCGCAACAGCGGCGCGCAGCATGTCGCCGGTCGATATATGCGGCACACCTAATTCCGTCTTCAGCCGGGCGGCCTGCGTGCCTTTGCCCGAGCCGGGCGCACCAAGTAGGACGAGTCGCATAATGCTCCACAAGTTCGGCGGGCTGCCGCACACTGCAGCAACCCGTCCGTATCCAGATTTGGCTGTCAAATTAGCGTCTGCACCCGGTGCCGTCAAACAGCGGCATCAGTCACCTGTCGCCAAGTACTTGTTGCCAAAAGATTTGCCCCTGACTACGAACACGCCATTGCTGCCTGAGCAGCTGCCCGAATGACTGCCCGAATGAGGATACCCATGAGCCCGACCCGCCGCCTGGCCACCATCTCCGGCAACCTGCTTTACGCCCAGTCCGGTGGCGTCACGGCCGTGATCAATGCCACCGCCGCCGGCGTCATCGAGGCCGCGCGCGCCAGCGGCGTGAAAGTTTATGCCGCGCGCAACGGCATCCTCGGTGCGCTGCGCGAGGAGCTGATCGATACCTCGAAGGAATCGAAGACGGCGATTGCCGCGCTGCGACACACGCCCGGCGGCGCGTTCGGCAGCTGTCGCTACAAGCTGAAATCGCTGGAGGACAACCGGGCTGAGTACGCGCGCCTGATCGACGTGTTCCGCGCCCACGACATCCGCTGGTTTCTCTACAACGGCGGCAACGACTCGGCAGATACCGCGCTGAAGATCTCGCAGCTGGGCAAGGCCATGGGCTACGACATCCGCTGCATCGGCGTACCCAAGACCGTGGACAACGACCTTGCCGTCACCGACTGCTGTCCCGGCTTTGGCTCGGTCGCGAAATACACGGCCATCTCCACACTGGAAGCGAGCCTCGACGTGGCTTCGATGGCGTCGACCTCGACCAAGGTGTTCATCCTCGAGGTGATGGGACGTCATGCCGGCTGGATTGCCGCCGCCGCCGGCCTGGCCGGTGAAGGTGCGGATGCCGCGCCGCATATCATCCTGTTTCCCGAGAACGCGTTTGACGAAGCGGCGTTCCTGGCCAAGGTCAAGGCGACCGTGGAACGCGTCGGCTGGTGCACCGTGGTGGCGTCCGAGGGCGTGCGCAACGCATCCGGCCAGTTCCTCGCCGAAGCGGGCACGCGCGATGCGTTCGGCCATGCTCATCTCGGTGGCGTGGCGCCGGTGCTGGCGGCTTTGGTGAAAGAAAAACTCGGCTACAAGTACCACTGGGCGCTGCCCGACTACCTGCAGCGCTCCGCGCGGCACGCTGCGTCCGGGGTCGATGCCGAACAGGCTTATGCGGTCGGCAAAGCTGCGGTGGATTACGCACTGAAAGGCATGAACGCAGTGATGCCGGTGATCGTGCGTACTGCCGATGCCCCGTACCGCTGGAAGATCGAACCAGCCCCGCTGGCGAAGATCGCGAATCGCGAAAAGAAGATGCCCAAGGGCTTCATCAGCCGCGACGGTTTCGGCATCACCGCCGCCGCACGCCGGTATCTCGCACCGTTGATCCAGGGCGAGGCACCGCCGCCGTATGGAAAGAACGGGTTGCCTCAATATGTGACGTTGAAGAATCTCGCCCTGGCGCAAAAGCTGCCTGCATTCGGCAGTTGATGGGTTGAAGGCAACCGTAGTTCGGCCTTGCAGGCTGATGGCCCCGCCACGTCATCTTCCGGATGGGCGCTGCCCTTCGCGTAGGTTGGGGTGAGCGAAGCGATGCCCAACGTCTCCGCGGGATGCTTGAGGGACTTGTTGGGCATCGCTTCGCTCACCCCAACCTACGCGAGGGTGCTCCTACAGTTTCAGGAAGGCGGTGAGTGCGCGTTGATACGCGGGATCTTCCTGGATCGAATTGTGTCCCGTCCCGGCAATCACCCACTCCTCGGGTGGCGTGGCAAAGCTGGCCATCAGCGCGGCGGTGCGTGCCGGGGCGATGACTTGATCGTCACCGGCACGCAACACCAGCACCGGGCAATGCACTTGTCCGGCAACACGCCATGACTCGTAGCGATCTTTCAACAACAGCGACACGGGTGCAAAGGGATACGCCTCCTGCGCCACGCGCTGCAGACTGTCGAACGGGGTAACCAGCACCAGCCGCTCCAGTGGTCGTCGCGCGGCAAGCTGCACGGCAACGCCGCTGCCCAGGCTGCGGCCAATGACGGCCACACCTGTGTGCTGACGTGCCACCTCGTCATATAGCGCCAGCGCATCATCGATCAGCGCGGATTCGTCGGGTTCACCGCTGCTCGCGCCATAGCTTCGGTAAGGCAGCAGATAGATCGTCCGACCCGGAAACCAGCGGGAAAAATCCTCGCGCAAATCCTCGATGCGCTCGGCATTGCCGCCGAAATACAACAGCGCCTTTGTCTGCCCCGGATTGAGGACCCAGCCTCGCAGCACCGCAGCATTCCGCGACAGCACGAAATCCGGTGCCTGCCGCAGCTGCTGGCTCGACTGCGGCATGTAGATCAGGTGCCTCTGATTCAGATACAGATAGATACATGCCAAACCGTACAGGCACAGCAAGACGGCAATGAATACGCCCACTACGCGCCATGGCATGCGATTCCCCCGTGTCCATTGCAGGCGGCTCGAGCTTAGTGCTGCGCAGGACTTGTGCACAAGCGCAAGCCTGCTCGGCAATTCATCCCGCGCCCGCCATTCGCATCCGTTGCGCCGCACAACACGATACGTCACAACCTCTGCCTATACTCGACCTGGCCGCCCATCCTGGATGGCCGCCGTCGGGATGCCACCGGCATTCCGGCGTCCTGGGGATATCAACTCGTGGGGAGGCTCCGATGCTGCAGCAGTATGGTGTGTGGATCGTGCTTGCGTGTGCGGTAGTGGCGATTCTTTATGGTGCGTTTTCGGTGCGCTGGATCCTGGCGCAATCCCCCGGCAATGAGCGGATGCAGGAGATTGCCGCGGCGATCCAGGAAGGCGCACGCGCCTATCTCAACCGCCAGTACGCGACCATCGGCATCGTCGGTGTCGTGCTGTTCGTCGTGGTCGGCTTTGCCCTGAACTGGTCCACCGCGATTGGTTTTGCGATCGGAGCGATTCTCTCCGGTGCGACCGGCTATATCGGCATGAACGTCTCGGTGCGCGCGAACGTGCGCACCGCCGAAGCGGCGCGCAGCGGTCTGGCGGCGGCGATGAACGTGGCGTTTCGTGGCGGTGCCATCACTGGCATGCTGGTGGTCGGGCTCGGCCTGATCGGCGTGGCGGGTTACTACAGCGTGTTGCTGCACTTCGGCTACACGGATGACAAGGCGCTGCATTCGCTGGTCGGCCTCGCCTTCGGTTCGTCGCTGATTTCGATTTTCGCGCGCCTGGGTGGCGGCATCTTCACCAAGGGCGCGGACGTGGGTGCCGACCTGGTCGGCAAGGTCGAAGCCGGCATTCCCGAGGATGACCCGCGCAATCCGGCCGTGATCGCCGACAACGTGGGCGACAACGTGGGCGACTGCGCCGGCATGGCGGCCGATCTCTTCGAGACTTATGCGGTAACGCTGATCGCCACGATGCTGCTCGGCGGATTGATGATGGATACCGCCGGCCACAATGCCGTGCTGTATCCGCTGGTGCTTGGCGGCTTCTCGATCATCGCCTCGATCATCGGCGCGTTCTTCGTGCGGGTGAAGGCTGGCGGTTCGATCATGGGCGCGCTGTACAAGGGCGTCATCGTCTCCGCGGTACTTGCCGCCGCCGCGTTCTATCCGATCACCACGCAACTGATGGGCGATTCGTCCTATGGCACCATGAATCTATGGGGCTGCTCGCTGATCGGGCTGGCACTGACGGGCGCGATCGTGTGGATTACCGAGTACTACACCGGCACCCAGTACAAGCCAGTGCAGCACATTGCGGCGGCATCCACCACCGGCCACGGCACCAACATCATTGCCGGTCTGGGCGTGTCGATGAAATCGACGGCGATGCCGGTGGTCGTGATCTGCGTGGCGATCTGGGGTGCGTTTGCCCTGGGTGGCCTGTACGGCATCGCCATCGCTGCCACCGCCATGTTGTCTATGGCCGGCATGATCGTCGCGCTGGATGCCTACGGCCCGATCACCGACAACGCTGGCGGCATCGCCGAGATGGCCGATCTGCCGCCGGAAGTGCGCGGTGTCACCGATCCGCTCGACGCGGTCGGCAATACCACCAAGGCCGTAACCAAGGGTTATGCCATCGGTTCGGCCGCGCTCGCTGCACTGGTGCTGTTCGCCGACTACACGCACAACCTGCAGGCCGAGCATCCCGGACAGACTTTCGTGTTCGATCTGTCCGACCACATGGTGATCATCGGCCTGCTGATCGGCGGACTGATCCCGTACCTGTTTGGTGCGATGGCGATGGAAGCGGTCGGTCGTGCCGCTGGTGCGGTGGTGGAAGAAGTGCGTCGGCAGTTCCGCGATATCCCGGGAATCATGCAGGGCACCGCCAAGCCGGACTACTCACGCGCCGTGGACATGCTGACCAAGTCGGCGATCAAGGAAATGATCGTGCCGTCGCTGCTGCCGGTGGCCGTTCCGATCGTGGTGGGCCTCCTGCTGGGGCCGAAGGCACTCGGCGGCGTGCTGATCGGCACCATCGTGACCGGCCTGTTCGTGGCCATCTCGATGACTACCGGCGGTGGCGCGTGGGACAACGCGAAGAAGTACATCGAGGATGGCCATCACGGCGGCAAGGGCTCGGAGGCACACAAGGCGGCGGTCACTGGCGATACGGTCGGCGATCCCTACAAGGACACCGCCGGCCCGGCGGTGAATCCGCTGATCAAGATCATCAACATCGTGGCCCTGTTGCTCATCCCTCTACTCTGACCTTGAGCTCCTGCTGCCCTCTCCCGCTCGCGGGAGAGGGCACGGGACGAGGACCAGGCCGCACCGCGCTACAACGAAGCCCTGCCTCATGCGGGGCTTTTCTTTGGGCCCTGACTTTAGTCACAGGCGGCCATGCCATCCTGCGCGTACGCTCGGGCGATTGCGGGCCGCATCCGCTGGATCCATCTGCACACAAGGAGCACACGATGAAATCGATCTGGCTGATGCTGGCACTCGGCGTCACACTAACGGGTATGAACAACACCAACGCCCAGAACAACCCACCCGCCAACGTATCCACAAACACTCCAGCGAGCGATGATCCGTTCCTGTGGCTGGAGGATGTCCACAGCACCCGCGCGATGGATTGGGTGAAGAAAGAGAATGCGGTGACGACAAAGCAGTTCGTCGGCAACACCGAGTTCACCAAGACCCGCGACAGCATTCTCGAGGTGCTCGATTCGGACGCGCGGATTCCCGATGTCCGTCGCATGGGCGATCACCTGTACAACTTCTGGCGTGACAAGGCGCATCCACGCGGCATCTGGCGGCGCACCACGCTGGCCGAGTACCGCAAGGCCAACCCGCAATGGGAGCTGTTGCTGGACATCGACGCGCTGAACAAGACCGAAGACAAGCGCTGGGTGTTCAAGGACGTGCAATGCCTGAAGCCGAAGTACGACCGCTGCCTGATTTCGCTGTCACCGGATGGCGGCGATGCAGTGACCGTGCGCGAGTTCGACATTCCTACCAAGGCATTCGTCAAGGACGGTTTCGACCTGCCCGTTGCGAAGACCGAAGCCAGCTGGATCGATGACAACACCATCTACGTCGGCACCGATTTCGGTCCCGGCACGATGACTGAATCGAGTTATCCGCGCATCGCCAAGGAATGGAAGCGTGGTACGCCATTGACGGCGGCCACCACGGTGTACGAAGGCAAGCCGACCGATCTGGCCGTCAGCGCGTCACACGACCGCACGCCGGGCTTCGAGCGTGATTTCGTCAACGTCGCGAAGGACTTCTTCCACAGCGAGCTGTATCAGCGCATCGGCGACAAGCTCACGCGTGTTGACGTGCCAACCGATGCCACCGCCGACGCCCATCGCGAATGGTTGCTGGTGCAGACGCGCTCGCCGTGGACGATCGATGGCACGACCTACCCGTCTGGCGCACTGCTGGCGACGACGTTCGATGCGTTCATGGCCGGCAAGCGCGAGTTCACCGTGCTGTTCAAGCCGGATGCGCATACCTCGCTTGATACTTATGCCTGGACCCAGCATCACCTGATCCTGGATGTGCTTGACGACGTCAAGAGC
>JBAPPP010000391.1:0-3278 GCA_049280175.1 Rhodanobacter sp. | reverse complement strand
TATGCGAGGCTGGTATCACCGTGCGTCATGAGACCGACCGACGCCCCGAGCCCTATCGCTACCCCGCAATGCGGGATGGCCAGATCGAGAAGCTGGTCGCCTCCTACGATTTTCTCGAACACGAGGGAGCGGGTATCGACTTCGGCGCAGCCGACAAGCATCACGTCGATATCGGCCAGATCGCGCTGGG
This sequence comes from Rhodanobacter sp., assembly GCA_049280175.1. GTDB lineage: Bacteria > Pseudomonadota > Gammaproteobacteria > Xanthomonadales > Rhodanobacteraceae > Rhodanobacter. The sequence goes on along the minus strand of JBAPPP010000391.1, from coordinate 3,088 downwards.
CACCGCGCTTAGCTGGATCGAGTTTCGCGGACTACCCGCCTTCGAGCCTGGTCGACCGCGTCTGTCCGCGTGGTACCGCGCTTTCATTCAACGCCCATCGATGCTGGCAACGCCCTTGGTCGGCGAAACCTTCGACTGACAAACGTTGATGTTCCACGGAAGTCGTCGTGCAGTTGAAAGCGTGCTGGATACAGCGCGCACAACAACACCATGGCGGGCTGTGCGGCACAGCCAATCACCCATTCCTCATTTCACCGGAGACTCCCATGAGCTCGCTCTGGACCGACATGTTGTTTCTGCATGGCTACATCAGCGACCTGAAATTGGCACGTCGGTTGGTGAACATGCCTGTTCAACCACCGCCGCTCGAGGCGGAAAGTCGTCAGCGCAGCTTTTCGCTGCGGGCCCTGCTTTCACCAAGGCTCGGTCGTCTCTGTCTCGGCATCGGCGATGGCAACGTGCGTAAGCAGTGACGGTGTTGTTGATTGAGACTCAAGGAATGTGGCGGGACAGCGGCGCCGCGCTGCGTCGCATTGTCCCTTCGGGGCATGGTCGATCACGTTTGGGCAAAGGCTGTTTGTTTCCTCGCATTCTTCCGGCGGCGAAGATACCAACGCAGCAACGTTCCCAATGCGACGAGCACAATGATCACCACCAGCCCCAATACCCACATTTCCTGTGGCTGGTCGATGATCGTGAAGCCGTCTCGTTCGGCGTATAGAAAGTGGAAGCCGCTCAAGATGACCGGCAACCTGAGCAGGTCATCCTTCGTCATCTGCAAGGGACGCTCGCGCGGGTGGTAGTTGGAGCCCCAGGGGAAAGTTTCGCCGTCGAGATTCATCTCGATATGTCCGCCCAGCACATGACTGATTGGACGATCCCTGACGAAATCCGCCACGCGCTTTGCGCTCGCCTTGTCCTGATTGACGTCATCGAGCAGCAGCCGCCCGGGTAGCAGAAAGTCCCCCGAGAAAAAGAGCCCGGTATGGCGATCGTAGAACGAGATGTGCGACGGATAGTGGCCAGGCGTGGGTATCACGTCGATCGTCCGATCGCCGAGATCCGCCTGGGCAAGTCCGTTCGGCCAATCGGCAAAGCCGAAATACTTCCGTACGTGATCCAGGTCGGCGGGAATCACCTGAGCATTGGGCAGGTGTTGAAACTGAGGGTCACCTGCGCGGTGGTCAAGGTGTCCATGAGTGTGGACCACGATCAAGGGCATTTTAGACGACCCAATCCCGGGCAACAGATCCATCACGGTTTGCGCCAACGGCATCTGCTTCGGATCGGCAACGTCGCCAGTGTCGATAAGCAGCGCCTTGGTGGAACCCACCAGCAAGTACATGAATGGCGCTTCAAAGGTGGCGCACGGGTTCTCACGCAGGATGAAAGTTTGATCGTTGTATCGATGCACCTGGATGGCCTGTTGCGGACGCGCTGCGCAGTCCTCGGCGCCTTCATTCCAATGCACATCCATCGAGCCGGGCACCAGCTGTGGCCACGCAGAGCCGGAGGTTGCGAGCAGTCCAACAGCGAGCACGGTGGCAAGTAGAGGTTTCATCGCGATCCCTTGACTACATGTGGAGGATGGGAGTTTCAGCTGCATCCGACGTCTGATGCCTTTGGGGCGGCGAGGGTTTAGATCACCGAAACGTATGCGTGCAACAGGAGCTGCGGTCAACAGGTTCCAACGATTCGAGATGCTATGCCATGAGAGTGGTCATCAGAGCGGTGATGACCCGTGTGCGAAACATGTACGTCTCCCGGCAGGAGATTTCTAAGTGACAATTTGCCTGTCGGGACATGGTGAGCATGGATTAGTGCGAGCAGGTTGCCCAGTTTTTCGAGCGTCCGTTTCGGCCAGGAAGGGACATTTCGAAAACCTAATGCACAATGAACTCGAATGGGCCTTCAGGGCCGTAGATGTGAAGGGAATATGTTGGAGTTTCTGAAGCAAGTCGCACTGTTTGCCGGGACAGCAATAGCTGAGATCATAGGTTGCTATCTGCCCTGGCTCGTACTCAAGCAGGCCAAGTCCTCTTGGCTTTTGCTCCCCGCAGGACTGTCGCTGGCATTGTTTGCCTGGTTGCTGACGTTGCATCCGGCCGCCGCCGGTCGGACGTACGCAGCATACGGCGGTATCTACATTGCAGTGGCGCTGTTATGGCTACGCCTGGTTGATGGCGTAATGCTGACTCGTTGGGATATTGCTGGTGCGTGCGTGGCGCTGCTGGGCATGACCATCATCGTGATACAGCCTCAATCGTAAAGACCGCCCTGGCTCGAAAAAGACGTTGAACATGCAACGTTCGACATTCGCCTAACGGATGATTTCAACCAACAGAATCCACGCGTTGCATATGGCGACGAGCATTGAGCCGATGACGCCTATGGCAAGCCACGTCATGCCACCGGGTAGAAAGCCGCACAGCGCCAGGCCTGCCAATACCCCGGGCAGCGATGCGATTTGGTGCAGTAGCGCACGTACCGCTACGTGGGTTGACCGAAAGTAAGCGCGCCGGCGAACCGACGCGATCTGGATCATCACGGGAACCAGCCACGCCGGAAGGGTGATCACCAGCAGCGCCGCGCCAAGCTGCGTCATCGAAAGATGCGGAATGAGCGCAGTAAGCGTGGATGCCAGCGTGGCGGCCAGCAGAATGATGGTTTCCCCGGCGCGTCCGGAGACCCCGGGTAGAGTGATGATGCGGGACAGATTGATCGAAATGGCGACGAATAAAAGGCCGGCCAGTGCAGCAGCGGAGCCAGCAGCTGCGACCAGAAAATCCGACCAGCCCGCAATGGTTGATGGTTCCATGGATGGCTACATTCCCCTTGGCTGATACTTTGCCTCCGACGCGAGCGAAGCGTGTTCGCATCGGCTTGTGTACCTGGCATCCGAACTTCGCCAAGGCGGAGTGCGGATTCCGAATACCCGCTTCGCTTCGATTGCGGGCATGGGGAGGGTGCCAGCTCGGCCAAGGTGGTGCAACGTCTGCCGGCACTGAAGAGCATGCGCGGGTCGATGGGTCGAATGGCAGCGTGGCAATGCTACCGACGGAGTATGCGAATGTCCGCTCCTCGTCAT
>JBAPPP010000390.1:0-3449 GCA_049280175.1 Rhodanobacter sp. | reverse complement strand
GTCGATTGCCCGAGTCTTCGACAGGTTGAGCTTGATGCGGCCATCCTGCGGCACGCGCTTTTCGGTGATGTCCAGCTGCGCCATCACCTTCAGGCGCGAAGAGATGCGGCCGGCCATTTTCATCGGCGGGCTGGCTACTGCCTTAAGCATGCCGTCCATGCGCAGACGTACCCGATACTGGGTTTCGAACGGTTCGAAATGGATGTCGGAGGCGCCACGACGGATCGCATCGACCAGGATCTTGTTGACGAACTTCACCACCGGCGCATCGTCGTTCGAGTTGGCGTCGATGCCTGTCGACTCGGCCTCGTCGTCGCCGCCTTCAAGTTCCAGGTTATCGAGGTCGCCGCCGCCCATATCGGGCATGGTGTCCCGCATATTGTTGAGCAAGCCCTCGATCACCCGCAGCAGCGCGCTGCGCTCGACCAGGATCGGCTCGACCATGCAATTGGAGTGGAATTTGATCTCGTCCAGCGCATGCGACTGCATTGGGTCGGCGATGCCTACAAATAGACGCTTGCCACGCCGGAACAACGGTAGTGCCTGGTGCTTGTTGATCAACGCCTCGCTGATTAGGCCAAGCGGCATGTTCGCGGGGTTGATCGCGGTCACATCCATCATCGGCATGCCGAATTCGGCCGAGGCAATCTGCGTCAACTGGGTGCTGTCGACCAGACTTTGGTCAAGCAGCCAGGCGGCCAGGGTCACTTTGTGCTGAGCGCAGTCCAGCATGGCCTTGCGGACATCGGCTTCGGGCAGCACCCCCTCGGACACCAGGCGGCGCGCCATGCCGGACAGACCCGAGAGCGACGGTTGCAATTGAGATGACATGCGTGACTCGATCCTGCCCCTGTATGTGGTTGAATCTACCGCAGTTCAGTCGTCAGGTCACCCTTTGCCTGCAACCTGAACCAAGGCGCGTGATGCGGCGCACAAGCGTTCTGCCCGTTCGCCCGTCTGTAGGAGCGCACCCTGTGCGTGATCGGTGCCGCAGCGCAAGACTCATCGCGCACACGGTGTGCTCCTACAAACATGCAGCATTCGCGCCACCCGGCTTGGCGAAACGGCAGGCTATGATTCCGGGTCATCCCGCCCGCGAACGAAACAGATGTCTGACGAAGCCCTCCACCCCCCCTTTCTGGTCTTTGGCGCGCCGAAAATCGGTGAGCAGGAAATCGCCGAGGTCGAAGCCTGCCTGCGCTCCGGTTGGCTTGGTACCGGCCCGCGGGTAGCCCAGTTCGAGCGCGACTTTGCCGCCTGGCGCGGGGTGCAGCCGGCACAAGTGGCCGCAGTCAATTCCTGCACGGCGGCGCTGCACGTGAGCATGGTTGCCGCGGGCATCGAGCCGGGCAGTGAGGTGATCACCACGCCGCTGACATTCTGCGCCACCGTCAACGCGATCATCCACGCCGGTTTGACGCCGGTGCTGGCGGATGTCGATCCGCTTACCCAGAATATCGACCCCGATGCGATCGAGGCGGCGATCACCCCGCGCACGAGGGCCATTCTGCCCGTACATTTCGCCGGCCGCCCCTGCGCGATGGACCGCATCATGGCCATCGCACGCAAGCACAATCTCATCGTGATTGAGGACTGCGCACACGCCGTCGAAACGGAATTCCACGGCCAGAACGCCGGCACCTTCGGCGATTTCGGCTGTTACAGCTTCTATGTCACGAAGAACGTCGTGACCGGGGAGGGTGGCATGATCCTCGGCCGCAGCGAGGCACACGTTGCGCGTGCACGAATGCTGGCACTGCACGGCATGAGCAAGGATGCCTGGCACCGTTTTGGCGACCAGGGCTACAAGCACTATCAAGTGGTCGAGTGCGGTTTCAAATACAACATGATGGATCTGCAGGCGGCGATCGGCCTGCACCAGTTGGCGCGGGTCGAGGAAAACTGGCAGCGCCGGCGCGAACTATGGCAGCGCTACGACGCCGAGCTTGCTGGCTTGCCGATCACGCTGCCCGCCGCCCCGGAGGCCGACACCCGACACGGCTATCACCTCTACACGGTGATGATCGACCCCGCTCGCTGCGGTATAAGCCGCGACGGGTTCCTGGATGCCATGAACGCCGCCCGTATCGGTACGGGGGTGCATTACCTATCGGTGCCGGAGCATCCCTACTATCAGCAGCACTTCGGCTGGCAGCCCGAACAATGGCCAAACGCCATGCAGCTGGGCCGACAGACTGTCAGCCTGCCGCTGTCCCCCGCAATGAGTGACGCCGACGTCGACCGCGTGGTCCAAGCGGTTCGGGACATCCTTCCCCACAGTTGATGCTTCGCAGGCTGCTCGTGGGGCACCTCGAACTTGCAACTGCCTCAAAATCACCGTCACTCCGTCTAAGGCAGGGGTCCGTGCCGCAGTCACATAGTGCAAGTGCCCTGGCCAAGCCTTCAGCTGTTAAATGCCGGGCAACTCGATGCACTGGAATGTGAGTAGCTCGACGCACTTCACCAGCCATCACCCAAGCTTCACGCTATCATCTCCCAACCATCCGGGGGAGCCACCTGTTGAACCGCCTAAGCATCATCCTGCCCGCCAAGAACGAAGCGCCCGCTCTGGCCGCACTGCTGCCGCTCCTGCGCACCGCGCACCCGGATGCCGAAATCATCGTGGTCGACGACGGCTCCACCGACGACACCCGCAGCATCTGCAGCAACAGTGGCGTTGAGTGCCTGTCCTCGCCGTATTCCATGGGCAACGGCGCAGCGATCAAGCGCGGTGCACGGGCTGCGACCGGCGACATTTTTGTATTCATGGACGGCGACGGTCAGCACGATCCAGCCGACATCGCTCGCCTGCTCGCAACGCTCGACGAGGGCTACGACATGGTCGTTGGTGCTCGCGACTGGGGCAGCCAAGCCGGCGTCGGCCGTGGTCTTGCCAATACTCTATACAACTGGCTCGCCACTCGCATGACCAATCATCCCGTGCTTGATCTCACGTCCGGCTTTCGCGCCGTGCGTGCAGACAAGTTCCGTGAATTTTTACACCTGCTGCCGAACGGGTTCTCTTACCCCACCACAAGCACTATGGCATTTTTTCGCAGCGCCTATCCGGTAGCCTATGTGCCGATCAAAGCTGCGCAACGAGTCGGCAAAAGCCACATCAAACCACTGCGCGATGGCATCCGTTTTCTACTTATCATCTTCAAGATCGCCACGCTTTACTCGCCGTTGAAGCTGTTCGTGCCGGCCAGTGCAGTGTTTTTCCTGTTCGGTTGCGTCAACTATGCGTGGACTTTCATTCAGCAGGGAAGGCTCACGAACATGAGTACGTTGATGTGGAGTGCGGCGGTGATCGTATTCCTGATCGGGTTGGTTTCCGAGCAAATAACAAACCTGACTTACCGTAAATGAGTGTTGAGTTAGCTGTGAAATTCTTGCATTGCGCGTTAGAGGAAGAATTTCGATGCGTGTGCTGATCGATATTGGGCACC
>JBAPPP010000389.1:0-1624 GCA_049280175.1 Rhodanobacter sp. | reverse complement strand
GGCAATCACCCTCGCAGGAATTCCCAGCGTGCTCTCTGCCATTTACAGGCCCTCCGGTTAACCACTCAGCCGCGCGGGTGGTGTTTTGCGTGCAGATCCTTCAGACGATCCCGTGCGACGTGCGTATAGATCTGGGTTGTCGATAGGTCGCTATGACCCAACAACATTTGCACGACTCGCAAATCGGCGCCGTGATTCAGCAGGTGAGTCGCAAAGGCATGGCGCAACGTATGGGGCGAGAGCTCTTTTTCCACGCCGGCCTTCTTGGAATAGCGCTTGATGATGTGCCAGAACGCCTGGCGGGTCATGCGATCGCCCCGCCGAGTCGGAAACAAGTAATCCGTCTGGCGTTCCAACAATATCTCGGCGCGCGGGCTCTGCATGAACTGCTGCAGCCACTTCACCGCCTCCTCGCCCAGCGGAATCAGACGTTCGCGGTTGCCCTTGCCGACAACGCGCATGACGCCCTGATTCAAATTCACCTGATTGTGCTTGAGGCTGACCAGCTCCGAGACTCGTAGTCCGGTCGCATACAGCACTTCCAGCATCGTGCGGTCACGGTTGCCCAGGGGCTCCGCTACCGTGGGTGCTTCCAACAGCGAGTCCACTTCGGCCTCAGTCAGCGATTTCGGCAGCGAGCGGCCGATTTTCTGCATTGCGATTTGCGCCGTGGGGTCCAGCGAGATCAATCCCTCACGCATCATGAAGCGGAAGAATCTGCGGAAGCTCGACAGTTGACGCGCGGTCGAGCGTGGCCGGGATCCGCCCTCGACGCGCGCCGCGATGAATCCCAATAATTCGATGCGCGTGGCCTTCAGCAGCGCGCTGTCCCGCTCTTCGAGCCAACGGGCCAGGGCGGTCAGGTCTGCGCGATATGCCGCCAGGGTATTGGCCGACAAGCCGCGTTCCATCCACACGGCGTCCAGAAATCGTTGCAGGGCCGGATCCGCCGCCTCGCGGACAGCAGGTACCGCTGCGCCCGAGGTGCGTGTATAAACCGTCCGTTTGAGAGCCGTCGCCATAGTTTCTCGCGAGAGTTACGCACGAAATAGTGCTGTCCGCGCTATCAGTCCTCAGTATGCGAGGGGTGCTTGTAGGTCGGCGTGACCAGAATCACAGTACGGTTAAGTATTAACATAAGGAGAACCAGATCACAGAAGTGAAGCATTCGAGGACCTATGCAGTTCTGCATTTGCCCTATGTGGCCTACTGCCTGGTCTCCTTTACGGTGTTGGGATTGGCCGTGCTGGCGATCAATCTTTTTCTGCCCAACCTGCGCCACCGCCGCGTGGTGGCCGGCACGGTCGGACGGGCGTTTCTGTGGGTAGCCGGCATTCCCTTCAAAGTCGAGGGATTGGAGCGGCTACCCAAAACCCCCTGCGTCGTGGTGGCCAACCATGCCAGTTACATCGACGCCATCGCCATCGTCGCGGCGCTGCCGCCGGACTTTGCTTTCGTCATCAAGAAGGAAATGGTCAGTGTGCCCCTCGCCTCGCTGCTGTTGCGGCGCCTGGGGTCGCAATTCGTCGAGCGCTTCAACCGCCACAAAGGCGCCAGCGACGCCCGGCGCGTATTGAAGCTCGCGGCCACCGGACAATCGCTGATGTTTTTCCCCGAAGGGACC
>JBAPPP010000388.1:0-2367 GCA_049280175.1 Rhodanobacter sp. | reverse complement strand
CGAGAGAAAAGTCTCACGTTGAAAGCGAAACGGCGCCCGCAGCTGAACTGAGTTCCCGCGCGCGGTCCGCATGGCAGAATGTTTACGAACTGAACGTCAGGGGAGACGCGATGACGACTTCACTCTATGACCTTAGCGTGGCCAGCTACCTGCAGACAGTGGGCGCGGTTGCCCGCTTCCTCGATCGCGCGGCCCGGCATTGTGCGGATACAGGCTCCGACCCGGATGACTTCGTGGGCGCGCGCTTGTTCGAGGATATGGCGCCCTTCCATTTCCAGATTGAATGCGTGTACCACCATTCCGTCTGGGCGTTGGAGGCCGTGAAGAACAGGCTGTTCGCCCCTCCTTCGCTGGTCGGTCCGATCCCCTTCGTCGATCTGCAAGCCATGACGGCCAAGGCGGAAACTGCGCTGAAGTCGTTCACCCGCGACGAGGTCAACAGCTGGGCGGACAGGGACCTGGACTTCCAGATCGGCCCGCGGAGGTTAGCCTTCACGGCCGAAAACTTCTTCCTCTCCTTCTCGCTGCCGAACTTCCACTTTCATGCCGTCACTGCCTACGACATCCTGCGGATGAAGGGTGTGCCGCTGGGCAAGCGGGACTATGAGGGCCAGTTGAGGACGACGGCGGTCTAAACCGCCGCCGTCGCAAAACAAGGGCCACGTTGGACTTTCCAATCTGACGTAAACCGTCCAGATATCGAAGATGGTCCGCGACCGGAAAAGCAGCCGGGAAAGTGTATGCTGACCCAGCTCTTGCAAGGGGCTGCGTTTTACCTACTTCCCGTCCGTGCGAATGGGGCGCAGTGAGATCTGACAACTCATTCAAGACGGGCGCCCACGGCAGCACCCACTTTCAACGTTGCACAGCAAGGAGGCTTTGTGCGAATTTCAACTTCAATCAGCAAGTACCTGATCGCGTCAGCAATCTGGCTGTTGCTGGTCGCGGCATGTGTGCTCATTGCTCACCCATCAATCGTCAATGCTCCCTCATTGGGGCCATTCGCGGTGTCAGCCACACCTAATCCGTTCTGGATAGTCGATGCGACTCTTGTCCACGATTCGCCTTTCCGTATCACTGCCAAGTGGGGTTATCTACTTGGCGTAGCGCTCGCTCCCTTGGCAGCGTTGTGGCTCTTGGGATTTCTGTTGCTGCGGCAAAGAGGGCGAGGGTAATTAAATCGATCGCCCGGCTTAGCTTTTGTCCATTTGTTTGCGCACCAATCGCTTTTTATCGGCGTCAGGTGCTGAAGTCGGTGGCTCAACTACATCCGTCCCCATAGTCTGCAAAGGAAAAGCTTATGAAGGCACTATCGATCGGTCTAATCTTGATGCTTGTCTCGTTGCAAACGTTCGCTCAGACCGTTCAGGCGGATTTGCCTTCCAACGACGAGACCGCATGCGTCAGCCATGACCCCAACATCAGCATCCAGGGATGCACTGCGGTGATCCAGTTGGGCCAAGCCACCGCGAATATGGCTTCCGTCTACATCAATCGTGGGCTTTCCTACGCCAGGCAGGGACTCTACAGCCAAGCTATCGCCGATCAGACCAAGGCAATCGCGCTCAGTCCCGATGACGCATTGGCCTACAGTAATCGCGGTAGCTTCTATGGCAAGACGGGTCTCTACGACCAGGATATTGCCGACCAAACGAAGGCGATCTCACTCAGTCCCCGTTCCGACATGGCTTTCCGCAATCGCGGCAACGCGTATGTCGCCAAGGGCATGTACGACCGGGCCATTGCCGACTACACCAGTGTGATCTTGCTCATGCCCGACAGCGACGTGGCCTACTTCAGTCGCGGCTACGCTTATAGCACCAAGAGTCTCTACGACCTGGCTATCGGCGATTACACGAAGGCTATTTCCCTCAACCCCAGTTACGCTCTTGCCTACAACAACCGTGCTTTGGTTTATCACCTGAAAGGTCAGAACGCGAACGGCTTGTCCGACGCAGAGAAGGCGGTAGCACTGGCGCCGAGCGATGGCCGCATTCATCCAGACAAGGGCACAGGTCTACGAACAGCTCGGTCAGCGCGACAAAGCGATCGCCGACTATCGCGCGGCCCTGAAATTGGCCCCCGATATGAAATTGTCTCAGGATGGGCTGGGTCGACTTCGTGCAGCGCATTAGCGCTGACGAAAGCTTCGATGCCTAATGCACCCTGGTATTGATGCCGGGGTGCAAGGCCTTGCGCTGAGTCGTGCCACGGCTTATCAAAGCCATCGCTCAACGCAATGCAGGGGAGATCGCTTTGTTGGCGAGACTAGTCGGCCGCGATCCGCCATGGTTGGCGAGCGCCGTACATGAGCGTTCGCCACAACCACTCCATGGGGCCAAACCGAAACCGCTTGAGCCACCATTG
>JBAPPP010000387.1:0-3333 GCA_049280175.1 Rhodanobacter sp. | reverse complement strand
GCGCAGGCACTCGACATCCCGATGGTCGCCAGCGGTGACGTGCATATGCAGGTGCGCTGGCGACGCGCCCTGCAGGATGTCATGACCGCGATCCGCTATCGCCAGACCGTGGCCGAAGCCGGCGCCGTGCTGTTCAAGAATGGCGAGCGCCACTTGCGTACCCGTGAGTCGTTGACGTCCATCTATCCGTCGCTGCTGATGGAAGAAAGCGTGCGCATCGCGGAACGCTGCCAATTCAAGCTGACCGAGCTCCGCTATTGCTACCCAGCCGAGCTGGTGCCGGAGGGTTATACGCCTGCCGCCTGGCTGCGAAAGCTGACGGAGAAGGGTATGCGCTGGCGTTGGCCCGATGGGGTGCCCGACAAGGTGCACGCGCAAATCGAGCATGAGCTGGCGATCATCAGGGAGCTTGACTACGAATCCTATTTCCTCACCGTGCAGGACATCGTGCACTTCGCCCGCAGCAAGGAAATCCTTTGTCAGGGACGTGGCTCGGCCGCGAACTCGGCCGTCTGTTTTGCACTTGGCGTGACTGAGGTCGATCCGGCTCATATCAATCTTCTGGTCGAGCGCTTCATCAGCAAGGAGCGCAACGAGCCACCGGACATCGATATCGATTTCGAACACGAACGGCGTGAGGAGGTCATCCAGTACATCTATACCAAGTACGGACGCGATCGTGCCGCGCTGGCGGCGACGGTGATCTGCTATCGGGGCAAGAGTGCCGTGCGCGACGTCGCCCGCTCGCTGGGCCTGCCGCCGGACCAGGTGGATCTGCTGGCGAAGGTGTTTGCCTGGTGGGACGGTGAGGATACTTTGGATGAACACCTGCGCGAGCACGGTTTCGATCCGGCCAGCCCGGTATTGCAGCGCGTTCTCAAGCTGACCGCCGAACTGCTGAATTTTCCGCGCCATCTGTCACAACACGTCGGCGGCTTTGTGATCTCCGATCAGCCGTTGTCGCATCTGGTGCCGGTCGAGAACGCGGCGATGCCAGATCGCACGATCATCCAGTGGGACAAGGATGATCTCGATGCGCTCGGCCTGCTCAAGGTCGACTGCCTTGCGCTGGGCATGCTGACCTGCGTGCGCAAATGCCTCGACTTGTTGAAGCAGCATCGGGGTCGCGATCTCACCATGGCGACGATCCCCAAGGAAGATCCGGCCACCTACGCGATGATCCAGAACGCCGACACGATCGGCGTATTCCAGATCGAGAGCCGTGCCCAGATGGCGATGCTGCCGCGGCATCGACCCGCGAACTTCTATGACCTGGTGATCCAGGTGGCCATCGTACGGCCTGGTCCCATCCAGGGCGACATGGTGCATCCGTATCTGCGTCGACGGCGTGGCGAAGAAGCCGTCGATTACCCATCGGAAGATCTCAAGGCGGTGTTCGAGCGCACGCTGGGTGTGCCGCTGTTCCAGGAGCAGGTGATGAAGCTGGCTATCGTGGCGGCAGGCTATTCGCCGGGCGAAGCGGATCAGCTGCGTCGTGCGATGGCCGCATGGAAACGTCATGGCGGCATGGAGAAGCATCGCGAGCGCATCACCCAGGGCATGTGTGAGCGCGGTTACACCGCCGAGTTCGCGACGCGATTGTTCGAGCAGATCAAGGGTTTTGGTTCCTATGGATTTCCCGAGAGTCATGCGGCAAGTTTCGCCGGTATCGTCTACGCAAGTTGCTGGCTGAAATGCCATGAGCCCGCTGCCTTCACCTGCGCATTGTTGAACGCGCAGCCGATGGGTTTCTACGGCGCCAGTCAGATCGTGCAGGATGCGCAGCGCCACCGCATCACGGTGCGTTCGGTCGATGTGCAGCATAGCGACTGGGACTGCACGCTTGAAGCTGACACTAGGTCATCGATTGATTCGCCCGCGATTCGGCTGGGGCTGCGTCAGGTGCGCGGTCTCCGCGAAGACGTGGCACAACGGCTGTCCGCGGAACGTGCCTCCGCTGCTTTTGAAGACATCGCTGATCTGTGTGCACGCGTGGGTTTGGACAAGCGTCATCAGGAAGCGCTCGCCGAAGCAGGTGCGCTACGTGGTCTCACGGGTCATCGTCATCAGGCGCATTGGGCTGTCGCCGGTATCGAGCCGCAGCTACCGTTGTTTGGACACACCAGTCCGGAAGAGCAAGCCGTCGATCTGCCGATTCCATCGCAGGCCGAAGACACACTGGCCGACTACGCACGCGTGGGCCTGACTCTGGGGCCACATCCGTTGCAGCAGATTCGCGCAAGGCTGCGTGCGTCGAGGTGTACGGACTCGCGTGCGCTGCGTGCTCAGCCCCACGCCAGCCACGTACGCACCGCCGGCTTGGTAACACAACGCCAGCGACCACAGACAGCAAGCGGCGTCACCTTCATCACGCTCGAAGACGAGCACGGCCCGATCAACGTGATCGTGTGGCGACAAGTCGCCGAGCGTCAGCGACGCGTATTCCTGGAGGCACGCCTGCTCGGTGTCGATGGACGCTGGGAACACGTCGACGGCGTCAGCCACCTGATCGCCCATCACCTCATCGACATGAGTGAGCTGCTGGGCTCACTCGATAGCCGATCGCGGGATTTTCATTAAGGTCATGGTGCTGAGGGATGGCGGGTCTTTAGGGTGTAGACAAACTCACCGGCTGCTGTGGTGCAGGAAGCACGCCGCCATCCTCGACATCATGCTGGAACGTTCGTCGATACGCGAAATAGCCGTGATCCAGGCGCCGTGGCTCCATCATTCCCTTCACACGAAACGCGCACCGCGAGTCGTGGATGTACTCGTCCATCAGCGTGGTGACCACTTGCGGCAGGTCGACCGGGCTCTCCATTGCTTTCAGCATCGCTTCCTCGTCGTAGCTCAGCGGCTGCATGGGGTCATCGAAGGCCAGGCGCTGTACGGCGGTGCCCACCGGGTTCGCTAGCAGGCTCACGGCATTCGTCAAATTACTTCCGTGAATCCGCCGCTGGCGCAACGCCGCCATATGCTGGTCGAAATCCGTCAGGCCTTCGTCCAGCTGTTGTTGGTCCTGCCCGGCCTCCTTGTAGAACCGGCGAATGCTCAGCGGATTTACACCCCTGACCAGGCCACGACGCCACTGCAGATATTGCCGCACATGCATGTGCACCATCGACAATACGGGCTCCTCGCCCGAGCTCTGGCTGAGGATCCCGCACCCTCGGTGAAAATCGTTGGCCGCCTTGGCCAGTGCGGGAGTGCAGTCGAAGTCACTGGCAAGGTCAGGGCGCCGCTTGATTTCGTCGCTGCTGTGCAGGGGCACGCCGGCAACGATTGCGGCATGGTGCATGTCGATCAGCGGGATCTGCGACAGTTGCGGCGACG
>JBAPPP010000386.1:0-6202 GCA_049280175.1 Rhodanobacter sp. | reverse complement strand
TGCTGCGGCAGCAGTTCGACATGGTGGTGCTGGACATTGGCCTGCCCGACGAGGATGGCCTGAGTGTCGTGCAGCATCTGCGCGAGATTTCCAAGCTCGGCATTTGCATGCTGACCGGCAACACGGGCCAGGAAGACCATATCCGCGCGCTCACCAATGGCGCTGACGCGTTCCTGTCCAAGCCGGTGAATATCGAGGTGTTGGCGGCAACGCTGCACAGCGTTGCGCGTCGTCTGGCGCAGGGCGACACGGTGGCAACCCTGAATGGGGCTGTCGAGTCCGGACACTGGCGCCTGGACACGGACGACTGGTGCCTGGTCACACCTGGCGGCCTGCCGTTGCCGTTGACGGCTCCGGAGCGTTGCATACTTCGGGTGCTGGTGGCCGCTGCGGGTGAGCCGGTCTCGCGCGAGACGCTGATTGCCGCGCTGACTTGCGATGTCTACGAATTCGATCCGCACCGGCTGGAGATGATGGTGCATCGACTGCGCCGCAAGGCACAGGATGCGGCCGGCCAGCCGTTGCCGCTGCTGACGCTGCGTGGGCAAGGCTATCTGTTCGCCAGCCAATCCTGAGCTGCTCCCTCCAACTGACTAAGCGTTGGCCGAGAGGCTAGACGGAGACGGCGGGTTGTTGCCGTGACGCGATGTGCAACGGCACTCGAATCCTGAAACGAGTGCCCTGGCCGGGTGCGCTGGTTACATCGATCGCACCGCCTGCTGCATCGATCATGCTGGCGACAACCGCGAGCCCGAGCCCGGTTCCGCGTCCGAACGGCTTGGTGGTGTAGAACGGTTCGAACACCTTGGCCTGAACCTCGGGGCTCATGCCCATGCCGGTATCGACGAGGCTCAGCAGCAGAGTCGGTTCCGCTGCATCGCGCTCCGGGTCGTGCTCCAGACCGTGCTCCAGGATCAGGCTGAAGCGACCGCCGTCGGGCATCGCATCGCGCGCGTTCGCCGCAATGTTGAGAATCATCAGTTCGAACTGGCCGCGATCCAGACGTATCGGCATATCGTGGTCGCGCAACACGATATCGAGCTGGATGTAGTGGCCAAGCAGCTGACGCAGCATCGGTTCGAGTTCGGCGAGTGCGGCGGCCGCATCGAATACCTGGGTGTGACTCGTATCCTGCCGGCTGAAATTAAGCAGTTTTCGACTGATCGCCAACGCGCGTAGCGCAGCAAGCTCGATGCCTTCGAGTGCATTGAGCAGTGCCGGCGTACCGCGATCCGCGAGCTGCTCGCGCTGCGATGCGTACCCAAGCACAACATTCAGCACATTGTCGAAATCGTGCGCGACACCGCTGGCAGCGCGACCGATGGCATCCAGTTTCTGGGAGTGGATCAGCTGGTGCTGCGTGCGCTCGCGCTCCTCCATCTCGGCCTTCAGAAGTTCGTTGGTTCTGGCCAGCACTTTGGTGTGCTTCAGTGCCTCCGCCAGCATCGTTCGCAGCGCGCGAGTCGTGTAGTCGATGGCTAAGCTGATCAACAGGTAGGCCACAGCCAGCATCGGCAGCGCATGAAACGCCCCCCAGAAGCTTGGTCTTGGTCCGGGCAGCCACAGGGCATCGGCTAGCTGGGCAAGAAAAAACGAAACCATCACGGCCGCATAGACGGCCCAAAGCGTGCGACGTCCCAGCACGATACCGCCAATCGCCAACCACAGCGCCGCCGACGGGTCGGGTGGTGTGTGGCGATAACCCGTTGTCACGGAGTTCGCGGCGAACGACAACAGGCAAATGCACAGAAAGATCTGGATGCCGGCGTTGAAGTGCCCGCGTCGGACAACCACCACCCCGATCCACGCAGCCAGTGCGGTCGCGATGTCGGCGGCCAGATCGGTTGCCGCATCCATCGTCCAGGTGGCGGGCAGGGCGACCGATGGCTCGGCGAGCATGTAGTAAAGCCGCCCGAGCACGATCGCCAGGCCACACGCCATCATGAGTACTTGAATAAAACGGGCGTTGAGGCGGTCGACCGGGTCGTTCGTTGGAGCTCGGTCAAGCCAGTCAAGCACCGCACGAACGCCCGGAAACCTCACCAGATTGTCCTCGGAAACTGCGACTTGCCGTTCCATTTTTCTCTGTCTGTCTGACGTGAGCAAGCGTGAGTTTCGTGAGCCCGGAAAGCTGCGTGTGAGTCGTGTGGAGGCGTGCGTGACTTCACGTTCAGCGTCGCCGAATCTCGAGGCGGATTACATATGGGGACGTCCTTAGGGCGTCCCTTTCATTGGGCACCTTTAGGCATGCATTGGCAGTCCGTTGTGAATTGCACCGCGGGGAGCGGGAGCATTGCCGAAGGCAATTTGGGGAGAGTTCTGTTGAACACAATTTACAGCAAAGTCTGGAACCATGCGCTCGGCGCCGTGGTGGTTGCTTCCGAGCATGCCCGTTCGGCGGGCAAGGGGCGCAACAGCACGGTACGTAAAGCCGTTTTCGCGGCTCTGGTAGGCAGTTTCGCGCTGGCGCCGCTCAGCGCCATGGCGTGTGGCATGGCCCTTCCGGGCATCAGTCTTCCCGATACGACGGATTCGCTGACTTGCGCTGCCAACATGACGGCAGGCATCCAGGCCTTTACGCCGCTGACTGTCACCACAGGTGGGTCACCCATTTCTGACACCACAGGCTTCTTTACGATTTCAGGTCCCAGCGGCAGCCCGTTGGGGGTCGCTGCGCAGGTTGCCGGCTTCAGCGACGTCGCCGCCGGTTCCGGCGCGGCAACTGCAGGCAGCTACAGCGTTGCGATGGGCACGAACGCCCAGGCGCAGTCCGACAACAGCACAGCCGTGGGTTCGGGCGCCATTGCGGCGGCTCAAAGTAGCGTTGCCTTGGGCGAAGCCGCCCAGGCGACAGGCAGCTCCGCGACGGCGCTCGGCGTTGCATCGACCGCCAGCGGCAGCAACAGCACCGCGCTTGGCAATGGTTCGACAGCTTCTGGCTCCAACAGCATGGCCTTGGGCACCGGTGCGTCGGTGGCGGGTTCCAGCAGCCTGGCGATTGGCTACCAGGCAGTGGATACCAACATCTCCAACAGCATTGTGCTTGGCTCTACAGCGCTCATCACCAACCTGGGCTTTGCGACGGGCACCGCTGTTCCGGGTAGCTATAGGCAAGATCTCGCCATGGGCTACGGCGCGTCGATTTACGCCGGCACCCAGTCCATCGCGATTGGCGCAAGCGCCATGGTAGGCGACCAGAGCGCCACTCCGGTTTCAGTCACCGGCGGCGTCGCCTTGGGTTATAGCGCGCAAGTGTCGGCATCGGACGGCACGGCGGTGGGCGATGGCGCTTCGGCCTTGGGCAAATACGCATCGGCCTTCGGTTTTGGCGGCACGGCTTCAGGTGTCGGTTCCACCGAAGTAGGCACCGGCGGTCAGGCGCTGGGCGCTGGCAGTATCGTGATTGCTGGCAGTGGTGGAGGTTATGCCGGCTCGAACGCAACGAACGCCGTCGTGGTGGGTAATGGCGCGGAAATTTACGCCGGCTCCATGGGTAACGGCGCGATAGCGCCCGACTCGACGGGCGTGATTGTCATCGGCGGCAACGCATCGGCGCTGGAGACCACCGGGACAGGCGGGGTCGTCGAAAATCCGACAGGGTCCGTCGTCATTGGCTATAACGCGATTTCCTACGGTGGCCTGGACGGCATCGCCATCGGCGCTAACTCTGGCGTTGCCCAGGCCAGCGTGGACGCCATCGGCATTGGTTACCGGGCGATCGGTTACAACAACGGCTCCATCGCCATGGGTGCGGGCGCGTATGCGGTGGGTCCGGGTTCGCTCGCTTTGGGTAGCGCGTACACCGAATTTGGAACCAGTGGTCTTGCACCGCGCTCCGGGGGCACCGAGGCTGTGGCGGTGGGCTCCAGCTCGTATGCCTTCAGCGACTTCAGCGTCGCGCTTGGTTCGGGAGCCTTCGCCAGCGGCTCCGAAGCGTTGGGCGGTGATCCAACTGCCGGATCAATCGCGATCGGCTACAAGGCGACGGCGGACGGTGACGGCAGCATGGCTCTCGGCCGCAATGCGATCGCGAATGGCGCGCTCAACACCACCATGACCAACGCCACGGCCGTCGGTGTCAATAGCGTGGCGTGGGGCACGGACGCGATCGCACTTGGCAACCATGCCCTCGCCATCTGGACCAGCGACGAGGCCCTCGGTACCAACGCTTTCGCCGGCGGCGGTTTTGGCACGCGCAACATGGCGATTGGCAATGGCGCCACTGCCGGCAATCCCAACGACGGCGACACCGATGGAACCCAGCCGAACCTGGACGTCAGCGACTCCATCGCCATTGGCGCTGCATCGAATGCCAGCGCCAATCAAGCACAGGCGATGGGTATCAGCGCGATTGCTGCGGGTCAGCAGAGCTTGTCGTCCGGCTTCCAGGCCGACGCCGAGGGCGACTATTCGACAGCCGTAGGCTCCAGCAGCTACGCGCTGGGCGTGGGCGACACAGCGATCGGCAGC
Organism: Rhodanobacter sp.; assembly: GCA_049280175.1. Lineage (GTDB taxonomy): Bacteria > Pseudomonadota > Gammaproteobacteria > Xanthomonadales > Rhodanobacteraceae > Rhodanobacter. The sequence continues at coordinate 1,732 of JBAPPP010000386.1, read as the reverse complement.
GGTGCGGCCGCGCTTGGTGCGAACGGCATGGGTACGGCGATTGGCTATGGTGCGACCGTCCTGGCACAGAACGCCGTTGCGCTTGGCGCGAACTCCCTTGCCGATCGCGACAACTCGGTGTCGGTGGGCTCGTTCGGTGCCGAGCGTCAGATCACCAACGTCGCGGCGGGTACCCAGGCTACCGATGCCGTCAATCTTGGCCAGGTCACATCGAGCATCGGTCAGGCCACGGCGCTGGGGGTGAACTATGACGCAGCCGACAAGGGCAACGTCACGCTGGGCGGCGCCAACGGCACGGCGATTCACAATGTAGCCGCGGGTACGCAGGATACGGATGCCGCCAATGTCGGACAGGTCAATGCAGCGGTGGCAACCGGTGTCGGCCAGGCCACGGCGCTGGCGGTGAACTATGACGCCGCGGACAAGGGCAACCTTACGTTGGCTGGGGCCAATGGCACGGCGATCCACAATGTAGCTGCGGGTACGCAAGATACGGATGCCGCCAATGTTGGCCAGGTCACAGCGAGCATCAGCCAGGCCACCGCGCTGGCGGTGAACTATGACGCTCCCGACATGAGCGGCATCACCCTGGGTGGCGCCAACGGCACGGTGATCCACAACGTCGCCGCTGGTGTCCAGGGCAACGACGCCGTGAACATGAACCAGCTCACCACCTTGAGCAACCTGGAAAGTCAGGACTTCCAGCAGATCAACCTGCTCAATACCCAGATGACTACCGTCCAGGGTGACATCCTTGCCTTGCAGCAGAACCCCGTAGGTGGGGCTGGCATGCCGGCCACGATTGCAGTGGATGGCAGCAGCACGGCTTCGGTCGCCGCTGGTTCGGGTGGCGTAGCAGTGGGCACCAACGCCAAGGCCGGTGGTAGCAACGGCACGGCGATCGGCGGCAACAGCTTTGCGGCGGGTCCGAACGACACGGCACTGGGCGGTAATGCCCAGGTCAATGCGGACGGCAGCACGGCAGTGGGCGCCAACACCACCATCGCCGCAGCAGCGACGAATGCAGTTGCCGTGGGCGAGAGTGCTTCGGTGACGGCGGCTTCGGGTACGGCGATTGGCCAGGGTGCTTCCGTGACCGCCGCCAATGCGGTCGCACTGGGCCAAGGCTCGGTCGCCAATGTCGTCAACACGGTGTCGGTCGGCACGGCCACCAACCAGCGCCAGATCACCAATGTGGCGGCCGGTGTGCAGGCGACTGACGCGGCCAACGTCAGCCAGGTGAATGCGGCACTGGCCACGGCCAAGACCTATACCGATGCGAGCGCACAACAGACGCTTTCGGCAGCCAATGCCTATACCAACTCGGTCATAGGCAATCAGCAGTCCATCTCCAACCTGCAAGCCCAGATGAATGACCAGTTCAGCCAGGTCAATCAGCGTCTGGATCGCGTGGGTGCGATGGGTGCGGCGATGTCGCAGATGACGGCCAACACGTCGGGCCTTGCCGGTGACAACCGGGTGGGCTTCGGTGCCGGCAACTACAACGGCCAGGGCGCGTTCTCGGTGGGCTACCAGCGCGCGTTCAACTCGAATCGGGCGAGCGTATCGATCGGTGCGTCGGTATCCGGTTCGGAATCGTCGGTCGGCGTCGGCGGCGGCATCAGCTGGTAAGGCGAGTGCGGGGCGCGGTGCGCCCCGCCTCCACACCCAAAGCATTCAAATTCAAGGGCTCTAAACCATGAAACGATTGACCACGCTTCACCTCGCTGCG
>JBAPPP010000385.1:0-6342 GCA_049280175.1 Rhodanobacter sp. | reverse complement strand
ATAGATGTACTGGATGACCTCCTCACGCCGTTCGTGTTCGAAATCGATATCGATGTCCGGTGGCTCGTTGCGCTCCTTGCTGATGAAGCGCTCGACCAGCAGATTGATATGAGCCGGATCGACCTCGGTCACGCCAAGTGCAAAACAGACGGCCGAGTTCGCGGCCGAGCCACGTCCCTGACAAAGGATTTCCTTGCTGCGGGCGAAGTGCACGATGTCTTGCACGGTGAGGAAATAGGATTCGTAGTCGAGCTCCCTGATGATTGTCAGCTCATGCTCGATTTGCGCACGCACCTTGTCGGGCACCCCATCGGGCCAACGCCAGCGCATGCCCTTCTCCGTCAGCTTTCGCAGCCAAGCGGCAGGCGTATAGCCCTCCGGCACCAGCTCGGCTGGGTAGCAATAGCGGAGCTCGGTCAGCTTGAATTGGCAGCGTTCCGCGATGCGTACGCTTTCTTCTATCAGCAGCGACGGATAGATGGACGTCAGCGACTCACGGGTGCGCAAGTGGCGCTCGCCATTCTTGAACAGCACGGCGCCGGCTTCGGCCACGGTCTGGCGATGGCGGATCGCGGTCATTACATCCTGCAGGGCGCGTCGCCTGCGCACATGCATATGCACGTCACCGCTGGCGACCATCGGGATGTCGAGTGCATGCGCTGTCGCTTCGAGCGTCTGCAGTCGACGTGCATCGTCCGGGCCGCAATGCAGTTCGACGGCGAGCCACAGGCGGTCGTTGAAAACCGTACGCAGCCATGCGCCGTGTTCGCGATCCGGTATGGCCTCGGGAATCCACAACGCAAGCGTGCCGGTCAGACCGCTGGAAAAATCATCGCGCGTGACACGATAACTGCCCTTGACCGCGGCACGTCGGCCACGGGTAATCAGTGCGCACATCGCGGTATAGCCGTCCAGACTTTCGCACAGCAGCACCAGCTTCGGCCCATCGTCCAGCTGGAATTCGGCGCCGATGATCAGCTTCAATCCGGTATCGCGTGCCGCTTCATGGGCACGCACGATGCCGGCCAGCGAGCACTCGTCCGTAATCGCCAGCGCGGTGTAACCGCAGGCCTTGGCCCGCTCGAAAAGTTCGGGCGCGCTGGAGGCTCCACGCTGAAACGAGAAGTTCGACAGGCAATGCAGCTCGGCGTAGGCGCTCATGCGAACCACCCATGCAGCATCCAGCGACCGGGCTCGCCTGGTGGGCAGAATACCCACGCACACTGGCCCTGGCTCGTGCGCACCACGTAATAGTCACGGCGCAGGTCGCCACCATCCCACCAGCCCGTCTCGAGTCGTTCGGGGCCGGCCAGGATGGTGGGTGATGGACCGTGCAGCGGGATCGGCCGATCGAGCAGCCAGGTGGGGCGCGGAATGATGGCGGTCGCCTGCGAATGCGGCGAGGTTTCGCTCGCTTCCGACAAATGCGTGTTGTCCGTGGTTGTCTGCGCATATTCGGGTCGTGGATCGATCGTGCGCCGCAGATGGTGGATCGCACGCTCTCCGAGGCGCGCCCGCAACCGTTCACGCAACTGGTCGAGCGGCATCGCGTGTGCCGGTCGCGCGTCGAACAGATCACGTCCCGCCGGTACGAAAGGAGGCAGCTCGCGCGCGATCACGCGCATCGCGACCACGGGCTGCGGCAGCTGCTGTCGATCCAGCCGGCCACGAGCACACTCGAACAGCAACGCCGCCTCGCGCTCGGCCGCAAGCAAGCCGACGACCACGCGGGTTGGCGATGTGCTGCGATGCTCCAGCTCCAGCACGAACCGCTGAACGCCACCATCGCGACCGGCCAGGTACGCAGCCAGGTCACCAATCAAACGACGCAGCGGAAACATCAACGCCTCGACGTGTTCGATCTCGTGAGCCCATTCCATGCGCAGATCGAAAGTATCCGGTGGCCGATAAGCTTCCATCAGCTCCGGAGCGGCGCCGCTCAGCCGATCGAGATAGGCAAGCAACGGTGCACCGAAACGACGTTGTAGACCATCGCGTGGCAAGCGCAGCAGTTGGCCCAAGTTGCGTATGCCCATCGCCGGCAGCGCTGTGCCCGCGTCAGCCGGCAAGCGCGCATAGCGCAATGCGATCGGTGCCAGTGCCCGCTGCAGGGCATCCGGCGTCATCACTGCGAGGCCGTCGTGAATGCCGGCAAGCACATAAGCGGCCTGCGCACCTGGCGCCAGCGCGATGCGATGACGAAAGCCCAGTGCCGTCAGGTCTTCGCGCAACTGTGCCTCGAAGCGTGGCCATGGACCAAAAAGGCCCAGGCTTTTGCTGACTTCCAGCACGATCGCATGCGGAAACAGCACCACGTCGGAGCTGTAGCGATACGCCCATGCCGCCAGCAAACGATGCCAGTGTTCGGTGGCTGCGGGATCGTACTCGACCGTCTCAAACTGACTCAGCAGCGCCTGGGCAGCGCTCAGTCGCTGTCCGCGATACAGACCCGCTGCACGCGCTGGCGTGTTGACCGCAAACAGCGTGCGCGCCTGTGCCGATCCGCTCACCAGCGCCAGCGGTGCATCGCACGACGGGCGTCGCCGCAGCACACCATCCAGCGCAAGATGAGGAAGCAATACACAGGCCCACAGCATGCTGCGTACTCCTCACGACCAGCCGGCGGGCAGCGCCACCGGACGACTGGGTGCATTGCCGCCGCGGCATTTGCGCACGCGCACCTGCAACGCCGGCTGCGTTTCCAGTTCCAGTCGCAAGGCGGCTGGCGAGGCCTGCGCTGCGTGGCGTCGGTCGCGGAATACGAACGCGAGCGCCTTGCCGGTATCCGCCGCCACCTGCAACCGGCGCAAGGCACGATCATCAGCGTGCGTCGGCCATGCCAGCACCGCGGCACAACTGCCAGAGCGCAGGCATTGCTCGGCGGCCCACAGCACATCGCGCGGATCGGCGCTGACAATATCCACGCGCGACATCACCACACCACGAGCTTCCCAGCCCGGGGCATACGGCATATACGGTGGCGCGACGACCACGACGGTTCGGCCGGCTCGCGTGCAGCGCGCCAGTGTGGGCAGCACCAGTTGCAGTTCGCCGACACCGTCAGCGGGCAACAGGATCTCCGTCAACGACGCCTCGGGCCATCCGCCACTGGGAAGCGCCGCATCGAGTGTCGGCCAGCCGGTCGGCTGATCGCCAGTCGGTGCGGGTGCCGCACGTCCACGCCAGACCTGACGGCCTTCGAGCATGGATGCGAGTGCGACGACGTTGCCCATGACGGATCAGCGCAGATTACGCAGGCAGCGGGTGACGACGCCCCAGAGTTCCAGCGTCTCGCCTTCCTTGAAGACGATCGGTTTGAAGTGGGCGTTCTCCGGCAGCAAAGCGATATGGCCGTCTACTTTGCCCAGACGTTTGATCGACAGATCGCCGTTGACGATCGCCACCACGATGTCGCCCTGCCGTGGCTTGAGGGCACGATCGACCAGTACTTCATCACGGTCGAAGATGCCCGCACCGATCATCGACCAGCCGGATACGCGGATGATGTACGTGCTGGGCTCGTGCCCCCTGAGCACCAGATGCGTATTGAGGTCGACGACCTCCTCGACCGAGTCGTCGGCGGGGCTGGGCAAACCGGCCGGCACCCGGCTGGTGAACGCCGTCAGCGCCACGGTCGAGGGCATCAATGAGATCGGGCGCGGCTGTTCAAGCGAAGCCGGTTGCCGATAAGCATCCAGGTACGCCAGCACCGCCGGCACCTGGCTTTCCGGCACCCGCAGGCGCTGGGTAGGTTCCTGGGGAATGCGACCGGCACCGGGGCGCGGTCCACCACGGCCTGAGGGAGGCATGAGTACTCACTTTTGATTATCGGGACAACAATCAAAGTAGCACCAACCTTGTCTCAATGCCTGCGATACCGGTCACTCCGAGTCACTACACAACACGCGCATACCCCTCACCACATTGCTGCTCGTTCCACACCGATACCACGACCCGATCATCGCCCCCTGCATCCGCCTGCCTGCAAATCGATCACCACGGATGACGCATCGAACAATTTGTAGTACAAATAGTCATCGCTGACTGCTTCCGGGCGGCGACCGGCTTCCGCAACAACCACACCTAGCTGCACGATCACCACCCACAACGCTACTCAAGGAGAACAGCGAATGGCGAAGCCCATGGTCGCGCGCAGCCTGCACAACCAGGTGATTCAAGAGTTGGGTCGACTGATCGTCAGTGGTGAACTCGTAGCGGGAGCGAGCCTGCCGCGCGAGGAGTTGCTGGCGGAACGCATGAACGTGAGCCGCACCGCGCTACGCGAGGCGATGAAGGTGCTCTCGGCCAAGGGCCTGATCGAATCTCGCCAGAAAACCGGTACACGCGTGCGCGAAGCGTGCCACTGGAACCAGCTCGATGCCGACGTGCTGGCCTGGCGCTGTGCCTCGATGCCGACGGAGAGCTTCGTCGAGAAGCTGGTAGAAATGCGCGAGATCATCGAGCCGGCCGCCGCTGCTCACGCCGCGCGTCGACGCACACCGGAACAACTAGCCACACTCAAGGCCGCCTACGACGCCATGGCCGCTGCCGAAACCCTCGACGCGTGGACGGTGGCCGACCTGGCCTTCCACGAAAGCATGCTGCAGGCCACCAACAACGAATTGATGACGTCGCTCTTTTCGGTCATCGAGACGTCGTTGGGAACGTACTTCGTACTGTCGGCGCGCGACGCGGCCAATTTCAATATTGCCTTGCCGCAACACCTCAAGGTGTACGAAGCGATTCGCCGGCGCCAGCCGGAGGTGGCACGCCAGGCGATGTTGAAGATGGTGGCCGATTCGCGCAGCAATATCCGCCTCCACCGATCCAAGAAATCCAGGACTCCATGAGCGGCTTGCTCGGTCTCGATTGGGGCACGTCCAGCCTGCGCGCGTACTGGCTGGACGGCCAAGGCGCCATCTGCGAGACGCGTACTCGCCCATGGGGCGTTCGACAGCTGCCAGACGGTGGCTTCGACGCCGCCCTCGCCGACATCACCCATGGCTGGCCGTCACTGCCGCGACTGGCCTGCGGCATGGTCGGCAGCCGCAACGGTTGGCTTGAAGCGCCCTATCTGAAGCTTCCCGCCGACACTGCACAGTTGGCCGCAACACTGGTCAGCGTGCGCGCGGCCGATGGCGCGGACGTCCATATCGTTCCTGGCTTGCGCGAACCCCGCGGGCCGGACGTCATGCGGGGCGAGGAAACCCAGCTGGTCGGCGCCCTCGCGTTGCGACCCATACTGGCGCGCCAGTCGACCTGGCTGCTGCCGGGTACGCACTGCAAATGGGTGAACGTGAGCGATGGCGGCGTCACCGATTTCTGCACATTGATGACGGGCGAGCTGTATACGCTACTGCTCCAGCACTCGATTCTTGGCGCGGTGACCGGCGATGCCGTGGCCGACGATACAGCATTCGCGCGTGGTGTGATCGCCGCACGCGACAGCGGCGCAGCCGGTGCGTTTAGCCGTCTGTTCTCGGCACGCGCGTTGATGCTGGATGGTGCGCTGGCGGCATCATCTGTCCCGGACTATCTCTCCGGCCTCCTGCTGGGCGAAGAACTGCGCTCCGTCGTAGCCAGCCAACGCTACCGGCTGGATGGACCCGTCCAGGTGATCGGCGATGCCGCGCTGTGCACGCGCTACCGGACCGCCGCCCACCACTTCGGTATCAGCGTGGTCGAACCACTGGCTGATGCCGCGGCCCACGGCCTGTGGCAGATCGCGTGCTCCCGCGGACTTGTCGGCAGCGGCTCAACCACGCGTCGAGCACCATCTTGCTGACCCCTACCCCCTTTACCCCGGTCGCGCCCTGTATGGGTTCGCGCACCGTCGAGGAAAACCGCACCATGTTGACGTCCTGGCTTGCCCCCTTGCCCCTAGTCGCCATCCTGCGCGGCATTACGCCTGACGAGGTCGTGGCCATCGGCGCCGCCATCGGCGATGCGGGGTTCCGCGTGCTGGAGGTGCCACTCAACTCACCGCAACCGCTGGAAAGTATTCGTCGTCTCAGCGGCGCGCTGGGAGAGCGCTATCTGGTCGGCGCCGGCACCGTGATGACACCGAAACAAGTCGATGAGGTCGCCGCCGCCGGCGGCCGCCTCATCGTGATGCCGCATGCCGACGTCACGGTGATCCGCGCCGCCAAGGCCGCCGGGCTCTATTGCGTACCGGGCGTGGCCACCCTGACCGAGGCGTTCGCCGCCCTGGCGGCTGGCGCCGATGCGCTGAAGATGTTTCCGGCCGAACAGCTCGGCCCTGCCGTGCTGAAGGCCTGGCGTGCCGTGCTGCCCGTCGAGATGGCGGTGTTGCCGGTCGGCGGCATCACCCCCGACAACATG
>JBAPPP010000384.1:0-2173 GCA_049280175.1 Rhodanobacter sp. | reverse complement strand
GTTTGTTTCTTTGCGTCCCGCGAAGATTTTCGAGCAGATCAAAGCAGGACGGAACCAGGCGAGTAGGAGAGGGGCAGCCCGATGCTGCCGCCTCTCCCCTCCTCAAACCGGACGTGCAGATTTCCCGCATCCGGCTTCTCCGAAAACTATCAGCGACGAGGCATGCACAGGAAGTTACTGAAAGACGCATTAAAGAAGCTGCAGGCCGAGGCGTTGCAGTTGGACGTAATACGTCACCCCTTCCGGTGGGCGGAAGGGACGTTGGCTCCGACGTTGCAGGTGGGCCGTAAGACGTTCGAGGACAAACCGATTGATATTCCGAAAGGCGACACGAGGGTAGCCGTGAGAGAAGTAGAGTTTCCAGCCTTGCAACACCCGGTTGACCTCAGCGATCAACTCGGGAATCGGAAGGAACGCTCTGGAGGAGCAGATCAGCCCTCGCAGTTTGTCCCGCAGTCGTTGCAGCGCCTTGTTCGAGGGAAACACATTCAAGTAGCGTCGGACGCGACCGTACTGGTCTCGGTCGAAGCGGAAAGTAAAGCCCAGGAAGTCTACGTTCGCTCCCGGTTGGTGCATTCGCACCACCCGTGTTTTCTTGCGGTTGATCGTCAATCGAAATCGCCCTTCGAGTTGCCGCTCCACCCACTCCCGCAGCCGCCCCGTCTGGTAGCGTGCCAGAATCACGAAGTCGTCCGCATAGCGCACGATTTTCGCTTTCGCCCAGGCCGCTGGTCCGTCAGGCCGGTGGAAGGCTTTCTCAAACCAGTGCAGATAGATGTTCGCCAGCAAAGGCGAGATCACTCCCCCTTGCGGCGTTCCCTGTTCCGGTTTGGTCGTCTTCGTCCGTCCCTGATCGTCCCGTTCGACGACAGGCGCCTGGAGCCACATCCGAATCAGCGACAGCACCTTGCTGTCGGCGATTCGCATTTCCAGACAGTTCAACAATTGGTCGTGGGGGATCGTGTCAAAGTACCCTTGCAGGTCCGCGTCGTATACTTCCTGCAACCCGGCAGCCATGTGCTGCCGGATGGCGTCGATGGCCTGGTTGGCCGAGCGTCTGGGTCGGAATCCGAAGGATGTCTCCAGGAAGTCCGCCTCGAAGATCGGCTCCAGCACCAGCAGCGCCGCTTGCTGGACGACGCGGTCTTTGACCGTGGGAATCCCCAGAGGTCGCTGCCGCCCGTCCGCCTTCGGAATGTAGACTCGCTTCACCGGTTGGGGCTGGTAGCGTCTCGTGCGAAGTTCTTCCCGAAGATTCTCCAGGAATTGAGCGACCCCCGGCCCGTCGATGATGTCCTGACAGGACATGCCATCCACGCCCGGAGCGCCGTCGTTCTTCAGCACCAGACACCATGCATCCGTCAACACGTCGTCCCGATAGATCCGGTCGTACAAAGCGTAGAACCGGAAGCTCGGTTCCTGTTTGGCCTTGCGGCCCAGCTTCCATCGCAGTTCAGAGACTTTCGGCCCCAGTGTCACCCCGGATCGGGCCTCCGGATGTTCCGGTGGTCCGGCGGCGTTTACTCGGGCTTGTTCCGTAGTGGGAGGTTTTTCCAAGCGGGTCTCCTCATGTTGATGTCAGCACGTTTTCGGCAGGGTCCCTTCGCTCCCTCGGCATTACCCGAGTTCTTCGCTACTACGAACCCCTCCGACTCCCGGTCTGGCCGTCTGCCGGTTATTTATTCCCGCCAGTCGTTGCCGCCGGTTGCGTCCGCAACCGACGACACCAGGCCGGGCCTCTCAAGTTCCGTGATTGATCTTTCGACGCCCGCCGTCCTCTCTCACCCCGGGGAGCCCGTCCGCTGCATTCGCTCGTTGCTTCGCGGATGGTGCTGGCTTCGCCGAATCCGGCTGGTTGGCCACTCCCAACTGTGTAACGAGGCCGTAACAGGTTCACGCGATATTACGGCTGACGTCTTCGTTGACCGCAGGCTTCGCCGTCGAGATTACTCACGCCGACGCTGCGGCAACTACATGTGTATCGAGCAATTCACATGATGAACTCCTTTCAGTTCACAAGATCAACCCGACTTACCTTGACGCACCGGATGGGCACTGATGAACACGGATACGAACGGAAATTTCATTTTCATCCGTGTCATCGGTGCTATCCGTTGTTCCGTCCTGCTTCGATCGGCTTGAAGATCTGTGGATCAACCCGTTCGTCACAAAC
>JBAPPP010000383.1:0-5135 GCA_049280175.1 Rhodanobacter sp. | reverse complement strand
CATTTGACCCGCTTTTTAGGGCTGTTCTCGCCCGGTGTCGCGCTGCATCGGCAATGGCACGTTAATTGTATGGATCCCGGTCCGACCAAGTGCCGATAATGGCTGCGCTTTCATAGGGCCAGTGCTGACGGGGAACCACCGTGACCGGAGCGAAGGCTGGGCTGACCCCACCCTGCGCCCACGCCTGTTCGCTGCGCACCGTTCGATTTGGAAACGAATCATGCGCAGCGAAAAAACGCGGTGCGTATCGGGAAAGGCCATCGCTACCCACGTGGAAGACTGCACCCCGTCTTACCGGTGTGGTGGCCACGGGCACTTGCTGTCGCGAACAGGTCTGCCACCGGAAGAACCGTCAAACTTTTCCGGAGTGGCACATGATCATCAACAGCACCACCCATGCCCTTACGACCTTGGCATGCGCCATCGGCCTTGCGGTCGCCGCGACGACGGTCGTTGCGAGCGGTATCGATTCGACCCCGCCTGCGGCCGTACAGACAAACTCAAATGCATCCTCTGCGGCCCCGCTGCCATCCGATCAGCTCAACTCGCTGGTGGCACCTGTCGCGCTGTATCCAGACGCGCTGGTAGCGCAGTGCTTGAACGCTGCCACGTTTCCCGATCAGGTTGCCATAGCCAGCTACTGGTTGAGCCAACACAGCTCTCTCACCGGTAGCGCGCTGGCTGCTGCGGTAAATGGTCAATCGTGGGACCCGAGCGTCAAGGCGCTTACGCAATTCCCCACGGTGCTGGCCGACCTGGCGCGAAATCTCGCCTGGACGTCCAGCCTGGGCCAGGCATATCACGACCAGCCGGCCGACGTCATGGATGCGGTGCAAGCGATGCGCGCGAAAGCACAGGCAGCCGGCAACCTGCATTCAACGCCGCAGATCCGGGTGGTGCAACAGGCGCCGCAGACGATCGTCATCCAGCCGGCCAATCCGCAAGTCGTCTACGTGCCGCAATACAACCCCACGGTGATTTACGGCGCACCCTTTGTCGTGCCGTATTACCGGCCTGTCTTCGTGGCCGTCGCGCCCACGATCTCATTTGGCACAGGCATCTTCATCGGTGCGGGCTGGGGTGGCGGGGTCGGCATCGTCGGCGTAGGCGGTGGTTTTCACTGGGGCTTCAATGCATGGAATGTGCGCTGGGGCGGTGGTGGCATCGGTGGCGGCGGTACGGTCATCTACAACCACAACACCTACATCAACAACACGTACATCCACAACAACATCTGGCACGGCAATAGCTACTCCTATAACGGTTACCGGCCGTGGGGGCAGGGCCCGCATGGTTCGTGGCCCTATGGGCCGCACCCCTATGGACCACACGGCTTCGCGCCCGGCAGCGATGCCATGCATCACTACGACAATCAGTTGGCGCGGCGTTATCCCGCCGACGGCGGCGACACATGGAAGCGCGACGGTTACGGCCCGGCGGGCGCTGCTCGCGAAGGCTTTGGTCCACACGGCGATGCTTACCGGCATGACGCAGACGCCCATGCGTTCGGTGGCGGACCAGCGGGCGAACGGCCTGATGGTCGGCAAGATCGCGGTAACGACGGGCACTTCAACTCTTTTGCCGGCAATCGCCCTCGCTCGGCCTGGAACGGCAATGGTGCTTCCAGCCGTGCTGAGAGTTTTCGCGGCCACGCGAGCATGGCCCGCAGTCAGGCGCCGCACTGGGGCGGCGGCCGCCGACGTTGATTTCGAATGTGCCGGGAACTCTCAATCTTCAACTTTTATAGGTGAATCATGAAAGCAATTCTTTCTTTCAGTCGCGCGAAACTCACGAGTGCGCGCGCCGCTTGCGGTCTGGCTATGGCGATCGCCGCGGGCATCGGGCTGATGCATGTCGATCAGGCGATCGCGCAGTCCTCGCAGGAATACTTTTCCCAGCCCGAACAGGCAGGCCAGGCGTTGGCGGATGCCGTTCGCTCCAATGACGACTTCGCGGTGGCTACCATCCTCGGGCCCGAAGCCCCGAAGTTCTCATCCGGCGATCAGAACGAAGACGCCAACGCGCAAAAAGCCTTCGTGCGCAAATATGACGTAATGCACCGTTGGGCGCGCCTGAGTGATGGCAGCGAAATCCTTTATGTCGGCGCGGACAACTACGCCTATCCCTTTCCGCTCAAACAGGATGATATTCAAGGCTGGCATTTCGATGGCTTCGCCGGCACGGATGAAATACAGGCGCGACGCATTGGCGGCAACGAGCTGCTCGCGATGGATGCGGTCAACGCCATCGCTGGCGCGGAGCAGGCATACAAGATGAAGGAGCAGCAGTACGCCGCACGTATCATCAGCAAGCCAGGCGCACACGATGGCTTGTATTGGCCAACGAGCAAAGACGAGTCGCCAAGTCCGCTCGGCGATTTGCGAAACCTGAAGCCCTGTACCTCTTGCGTGGGCGGCGGCCAGGAATTCGACGGCTACGTATTTCGCATTCTGACGGCGCAGCAGGCGGGTGCCAGCACAGGAACATCGAGCTACGTGGTGAACGGCAAGATGACCGGCGGCTTTGCGGTGCTTGCCAGCCCCGTCAGCTACGGCGACACCGGCATCATGAGTTTCCTCATCGACCGCGATGGCGTCCTCTACCAAAAGGATCTGGGCGCGACGACAACAGCTGTTGCCTCCGCTATTAACTCCTTCAACGCCAAGGATGGTTGGGAAGTGGCGAACTAAGTCAATGAGGCGAAGTGTGTGCAGGTTTGTGGGGCGCCGTGCCTGCCCAGCGCCCCGCTGCTCTCATCCGAAGTAGTTACCCCTGCGCCAACCCGGTGACAACCTGGACTCCAAAGCTTTAGTAAGCAGACTGTTTTCCAGAGTCTGTCCATATACGGACACTCGTCCTGAAGCCCGGCACTGGAAACGGTATCGGGCACTTTTTTCCCAACGCAATGTGGATATTTGCAGGTGGGAGTTTCGACGGACGAAGAGCAGCTAAAGCTTTATCGCACCGGATACGCCGTATAAATGTAATCCTGCGACGCCACGGGCGTGTGGCAAGCATACCCGCACTCTGGTCCCGTCACTGATGGTTTGAACGTCCGCGATGGCGTGTCGTAAGTGAACTGGGCATAGGCCCATCCGTGTGTGTTCGGGAATCTTTTGGAGTCCTTCTCGATGAATGAGAGCGACTTCAAGGTGTCCGGTACGTGGACGAAGTAGGGGGCTTTTGTATTGACCTTCTTGAGCCATTCAATTTTTACGACCTTGGAGCCTTCGGGGAAGGTCTTGCCGTTACTCGGAACTCCATCTTTGTAAGCCTGAATCATCGTGTCGTTAGCCAGTATCGCTTTCACGCTGGTCTTGGTTTCACTGACTGCGACAGTTTGCCAACCGTCGTATCCCCTGAAATCGGCAAATGCGAGGCCCCCACCAGGAACGGTCAGGGAGTACCTGTCCTGCGTTGGCTGATCCTGCGCCGCAAATGCAATGCCCCCTATGCTGCCGATGACGGCTACCGATGCGGCCACGGCTACGACCTGCGTGATGCTTTTGGACTTCATATCAAGTCTCTCTCATCAAAGAAGGATTGTTCGCTCAATAGAAGAGCTCGCTGCGGGGGCATCTTCCACGCGAAGCGCGTGGAATATCACGCGCCGCGTCACAAGGGGGTCGCATCAAGGTGAAAAGGGTATTAAGCAAACGTCGCGCGATGAAAATCAACGCCGAGGGCGCACAGCCTACGCCGTCGTTGTTAAGGGGGCGATCTCTGACGGTATGACTGCCTCGATCGTCATTCTGGCGATGAGTCTCGGTCTCGTCATTCCGAAGATGATCGTTGACCACTTCAGCCATTGATCAACGTCAACAAAAGATCAGGGCACCAATAACGGTGTTGTGTGGGGAGCCTCGATTCGGAATCACCGCTTCCATTCATTCCGATCGGAACATATTGCTCACCCAACCATGCGAATTGGAAAGTTGCGTGGAAATTGGAAACCGCCAAGCGCATGGCTCCGCAAGAATGCTATCGAATCAAGGCAACTTGCGAAGATCTCCATGGACAACGACTTCACCCAGTCATTCGTTTGCTCCGATTGCCGCCTCGTCTATGGTGAGGTCCTGGCGTTCGACGGTCATGCGGACGCGGACCCGCCCGTTTGTCCGCGCTGCGGCGCCGGCAATGGAGCGGTATCGACGATTGAGTGCGTTTACGACACCGCGTGGGCGTCACTGATGCGCCTCTGACCGGGCTGTGCCAGGTGCTTTTCGCTCGCGCCCTCCCACTCCCCGGAGAAGAGGGTGCGAAATCGTGGGTCAACCCGATACGGCTTCCGCGCGATGCACCATCACGCCTCGCTTCGAGAAAGCCGTACGCGTGGCCCGGTCTGCTGAGTGCTCGACGACCAGATGCTGAACGCGCACGAGCTCGGCCACCTGATAGGCAGCCACCGCGCCCAACTTATCGTCGGTGGCCACCACCACGGTTTCGTCGCTGGCTTCGATCATGGCGCGTTTGAATAGCGCTTCCTCACTGTCAAAACCCCACAGGCCGTGTGCGGCATCGATAGCGCAGGTTCCGGGAAAGCACAGGTCTGCGCGCAACCTTCTCACTTGCTCCACCGCCTGCGCGCCGATGGCACCGCCAATGGAAGGACTGATGCGGCCGCCGACCAATAGCACGTCGAAATCTTCGCGATCCAGCAGTAATTGCGCGATATGCGGCGCATTGGTGATCACACTGAGTCCGATGCCAATCGGTAGCGCCGCTGCGATGGCGACATTGGTGGTACCGGCGTCGATCAACAGTGTCTGTCCCGGCTTCACGAGGCTCACGGCTTGGCGTGCCAGCGCTTGCTTGCGCAGTGGGTGCTCATTGCGCCGCTGCTTAAGCGGCGTCAGCGTGACGGCAGGCAGCAGCGCGCCGCCATAGACGCGTTTGCACAAGCCTTGTGCCGCAAGTTCACGCAGATCGCGTCTGATGGAATCTTCCGATACTTCGAATGCCTCGGCCAGCTCGGCCGCCACGACGCGCCCTTCGTTGCGCAACCGTGCCAGGATCCGCTGCTGTCGCTCCCCGGGGAACACATTGCGATCGTCGATCGAAGGCGTGGACTTAGCCATGGCTGATCGCCCGTGTTCCGCGTTCGAGCAAGCCGAGTTCTACCAAGTGTTCGCGCA
>JBAPPP010000382.1:0-8962 GCA_049280175.1 Rhodanobacter sp. | reverse complement strand
GCACAGCGCGCCAAGAAGGAAGCCGAAGACGCGCTGGCGAACCGTAGCGACGCGATCGAGATCTTCGAAGCGCAGGCTAAGCTGGCCGAAGCGATGGCCCAGCTGCAAGCGCTGGAGCGTCTGCGCAAGAACCTCAAGCACTGAGATTCGCGACCCACGCATAAGACGAAACGCCGGCCCAATGCCGGCGTTTTGCCATGTCGGAAAGGCTTAGCGGCAGCCCGTCAACGCGGTGCGAACATCCCGAAGCTTAGGATGGCGCGACTCTCCGTGAATTGACCCCATGAAGCCTCATCATCGCCGCCACCTGGGCTGGCTGCTGATTGTCATCCTGCTGCTGGTGATCGTCCGCGCGCTGTTGCCTTACGCGGTCAGGCACTATCTCAATGCCCGCATGGATCGCATGGGCGATTACCATGGACAGATCGCGGATATCAGCCTGCACCTGTGGCGCGGCGGCTACACCATCAACGGGCTGCGCATCGTCAAGACGACCGGCAAGCTACCGGCGCCCTTGCTCGACACTCCACGCGCCGATATCGAACTGAGCTGGCTCGCGTTGGGCCACGGGGTGTTTCGCGGCAAGGTGAGTTTCGCCCAGCCCACGGTCAACTTTGTCCAGGGTCACGGCGAACAGGGTAGCCAGACCGGCAAGGGCGTGGATTGGCGCGCCAAGCTCAAACTGCTCGCGCCGATGCGATTGGACGAGGTCAACGTAAGCCAGGGTACGGTTACCTTTCAGAGCTTTGTGTCGAACCCCCGCGTCGATCTCAAGATGACCGATGTCAATGGCACCGTTACCAACCTGACCAATATCCAGCGACGCAGCGGCAATCGCGTGGCCGAGCTGGATGTCACCGCGAAGATCCTCGACGATGCGCCGCTTGAGAGCCATGGCGCTTTCGATCCGCTCAATCACTTCGGTGATTTCTCCTACCAGCTGCAGGTCACCGGCATCCAACTGGTCAAAGCCAACGCTCTCGCACAGGCCTATGCCGGACTGGATTTCGCCGGCGGCACCGGGACCTTCACAATGGAGCTGGAAGCGAAAAACGGGCAGCTGGACGGCTATGCCAAACCGATCTTCCATGACCTCAAGATATTCAGCTGGAAGCAGGATGTGGAGCAGGACAAGAAAGGACCCATCAAGCTGGCCTATGAAGCAGTGGCCCAGGGGGTGGTCTCGTTGTTCAAGAATCAGGCAACGGACGAATTCGCCACCCGCGTGCCGATCAGTGGGCGCATCGACGACAAGCAGCTGGATACCTCGCAGGCCATTCTTGGCGTGCTGCACAACGCTTTCGTCAAAACCTACACGCCGCAACTGCAGAAGCTGAAGCCCGCCGACAACGCCGCCACACACTAAGCCGCGATCCGCAAAAACTCGATGTATCCTGCGCGATCACTGACCCCGACGCGTGGTGCCGAAATGGAAACCCCTGCCTTGCACGTGATCATCCTGGCCGCCGGCGCCGGCACCCGGATGAAATCCAATCGGGCCAAGGTGCTGATGCCGTTGGCGGGCAGGCCGCTGTTGGCCCATGTGCTCAGTACGGCGCGCGCGTTGCAGCCGGCGGCGATCCATATTGTCTACGGTCACTGCGGCGAGCAGGTGCAGGCAGCATTTGCCCATCAGGCCGACCTGCATTGGGTGTTGCAGGCCGAGCGGCTGGGCACCGGCCACGCGGTGGAGCGGGCGCTCATGGGGATACCCGATGGCGTGCAGGTGCTGGTGCTGTACGGCGATGTGCCGCTGACCCGGGTCGACACGCTGCAACAGCTGGTGCTGAGCGAGGCCGTGTTGCGCCTGCTCACCACCCGGCTCGACAACCCCTACGGTTACGGTCGCGTGCTGCGCGACGGCAATGGCGAGATCCGCGAGGTGATCGAGGAAAAGGATGCCGACGTCGCTCAGCGTGCGATCAACCTGGTCAACACCGGTATCCTCGCGGCCGAGGCACAGGCGCTGCGCGGCTGGGTCAGCCGGCTGGAACGCAACAACGTGCAGGCCGAGTATTACCTCACGGATATCTTCCGCATGGCGGCTGAGGAAGGCCGCGGCGCACTCAACGTTGAATGTGCCGATCCGGTCGAAGCCGCGGGGGTCAACGACCCCTGGCAGCTCGCCGAACTGGAAGCGCAATACCGCCAGCGTGCAGCCCGCGCGCTGGCTATGGCTGGGGTACGTCTGGCCGACCCCGCACGCATCGATGTGCGCGGTGCGGTCACGTCCGGTCGTGATGTCGAGCTGGACATCGACGTGATCCTCGAAGGCAGCGTAGTGCTGGGTGACAACGTGCGCGTCGGCGCGTTCACCCGGTTGAAAGACGTGCAGCTCGCCGCCGGCACCGTGGTGCAGTCGCATTGCGACCTGGACGGCGTGATCACGCATGGGCCGTGCACGATCGGTCCGTTCGCGCGGCTGCGTCCGGGCACCGAACTCGAGCGTGGCGTGCATGTCGGAAACTTCGTGGAAACCAAGAAGACCCATCTCGGCGAAGGCAGCAAGGCCAACCACCTCAGCTACCTCGGCGACAGCGAAATCGGGCGCGACGTGAACATTGGCGCCGGCACCATCACCTGCAACTACGACGGCATCAACAAGTTCGTTACGCATATCGGCGATGGCGCCTTCATCGGCTCCAACAGTGCCTTGGTGGCGCCGGTGAACATCGGTGCGCAGGCCACTATCGGCGCCGGCTCGGTGATCACTCGTGATGCGCCCGATGGCGAACTCACCGTGGCACGCGGCAGGCAGCAGACCTTTCATGGCTGGAAGCGGCCGGTGAAGAAGCCATGATTAAAGGTAGGTGAGCTCGGCCGGTGCCTGGATGGTTTGAATCAGTTGCCCCATCGAACCATGTGTTGGCAAGGGAGTATGCAGTGCGGCTTTTTCTTTTGATGGTGAGCGTTGTTGTTGCGCTGGTGCTGCAAGGGTGTGCGGGAACTGGTTCGGTCATCGCTCAGAACGGGCCGAAGTCGCTGCAGTTGTTCAATGCAGACTCAAGCCCGCGATTTACCTTTTACCTGGCGTGTACGAGCGAAGATGCCAGTTGCTCCACCGCCGAAAATGCATTCTCCGACTGGGCAAGCGACCGGCATGTCACCTTGCGCCTGACCGAACCTAACGATGCTCTGTTCACTAGCGGCATTCCCTTGTCTGGGAAAGCCACCGATTTGCCCTACCGCGTGGCGGTCCATTTCGCACCGCTGGTCGTTCCCAGCTTCTCCCAATTCAGAGGTGGTAACCAACCCATGGGTGGTTACACGCCGCCGAAAGTCGGCTACACCGCGACGATCTACGTGTTCGACTCCGCGACCGGAAAGCTGCTGCAGAAACGTCCGGCACACCAGGAACGCACGACCAACCCGCAGGATCATGCAAACGGGTATATCCGCTCCGAGGTAAATGGGTTTATCGCGAGCCTTGATCCTGTCTATCGGCTCAAGTGAAGCGACGCGCCGATCAGCTGGGATATCTGCCCGGATGCATGAGTAAGACCGGGGTCAACAGGTAACCGTCCGGGTTGGCGCACCAGCCTCACACATAACGCCAGCCGTCAATTTCCACCAGCAGTTCGCGGCGGCAGATGTCGCCGTGCAGCAACAGCACGGGCACGCCGGGCAGGCGGCGTTGCAGGAACTCGCTCACGCGTGATGCATCGGTGGGGTGGCGGACATAGGCTTTCAGCGGCGACTGCGTGTCGAAGCCGGCGGCCATATTGGCACTCCCCAGCAGTGCTTCCAGGTTGGTCAGGGTCTCCTCGAGCTGGGCATCCAGATCATCCTGGTGTGCCGAGGCGTGACCGACCACGGCGGCGGTGCCGGAAATCGCCAACGCATCCTGCGCCGGCAGCGTCATCGCGCGGGCAAACCCCGGCGGCGTGCGTCCGTACTGGCGCGGGTAGCGCCAGGCGCTGACCTGGCGCGGATTTTCCACCCGGGTGCCGGGCTGGTCGCAGGCCAGCAGATAGACCTGCAGCCGATGCGGCGATCCATGATGGCCAATCGCGGTGGCGGCGGGAAAACCTTCCGCGAAAAAATGCCCCATGCCGGCGGCGCGACCATCGCAGAATTGCTTGTAGCGTTCGGCGTCGCCGGCGCCGTGATTGATCGCGGCGAGGTAATTCCAGACACGCAGCACATGCCGCGCGCTGTGCGCGGCGACAAAGCGGTGCAAGTGTTCGTAGGCTTGCTGCGCAGTGGCGCTGGGGCCACCGTGTTCGGCTTCGTCCAGCTCGATCGCCGCATACAACCAGCCGCCGCCGGTCGACCAGCGCAGTGCGCCATCGACACCATGGCTGACCGGCGCGTCGACCTGCCAGATTTCCAGCGGGGCCGGTGCGTCGAAGCATTCCAGCGCCACTTGCAGGAAGCGCGGGTCATCGGATGCCGGACTGCCCGTGCCAAAGCCAAGCAGCGCCAAAGTGCCGGGTTCGTTCAGCGCGGCGGCGGCATCGGCCATACGGTACGAAACGCGTGGCGCGCGGCGCGGCTGCGGATCGATCTGTGGGTTTTCACATCCGTGAATCATTGCTTGGAACCGGGGAGACAAGGACGCTATGTTACACTTCGCGCCCACTGCCGCCGGGGGGAGGCAATGAGTCAAGGGTACGGAATCGAGCATGGCAGAACAGACAGCGGCACAGCACGAATTGGCCACGTTGATCGTGGAGTGCCTGAATCTCGAAACCGTCACGCCGGAGCAGATCGACCCCGATGCCCCGTTGTTTGGCGGCGATTTGGGTCTGGACTCCATCGATGCGCTAGAAATCGCGCTGGCCGTCTCCAAGCGCTACGGTTTCCAGCTGCGCTCGGACAACCCGGAAAATCGACAGATTTTCACCAGCTTGCGCAACCTGTCCGCGCATGTCGAGCAGCACCGCGTCAACTAAAGCCGGGTCATGGGCAAGGCCGGGGACGCCAGTCTCGTCACGCCGTATTCCGGCGCGAATGGCAGGCTCGCCGTACCGCCAAGGCCTTTTGCGAAATGCTGCATGACGAATTCGTTGCCACCGGCTGATTCATCCCGTCCCGCTGAAAGCGCGGCGCGACGTTTCGTGCTGCCGTTGCTGCTGGTCTATCCCCTGCTGGCGATTGCCGGCACGCTGACGCATCGGCAGATTTTCCCGCTTGTGGCGCTCCTTTTGCTGCTGACCGCGTTGATGCTGCCGCGCCTGGCGGCGCGGCGGATCGGGCCGTGGCTGGTCTGGCTGGGCTTGCTCGTCGCGCTGCTGCTGGTATCGCTGTACGGCTTTGCCGGCCTGCTGCTGGAAGGCGTGCCGATCCTGATCAACGCCCTGCTGGCGTACTGGTTTGGTCACACCTTGCGGACGCCCGAGCCGCTGGTGGCGCGCTTTATCATCGCTATTGAGGGCACCGGGCGGCTGGCACAGCCTGGTGTGGCGCGCTATGCCCGTCAGCTCACCTGGTTCTGGACGCTGTTGCTAGGGGCGCAGGCGCTGCTTCTGGCGGTGCCGTTGTTGTGTGCGGAACACAGCGGGCTGCTGGCGCGTTTTGGCATCGTTTCGCCGCTGCCGATATCCGAGCGTTGGGCAGCAGCGTGGCTGCATGTGGGCGGCTACATGCTGATCGGCGCCGCGTTCCTGCTCGAATACGGCTACCGGCGCTGGCGGCTGCGGCACCTGAGTCACCCCGACTTGCGCGACATGCTGCTGCAGCTGGCGCTGCACTGGCCGCAGTTGTCGCGTGGCAACCGGGCGGCTTCCTCATGAATGGGCAGGTGTTCGAGCAGAAGGTATGCATTGACGCTGCGCACCCGGCGTTGCCGGGCCACTTCCCGGGCGATCCGTTGGTGCCGGGGGTCATCCTGCTGGAACAGGTGGCGCTTGCCCTGCGCGCGTGGCGCGGACAGCGGCTGGCGCGCGTGCTCGAAGCAAAATTCATGGCCCCGCTGCTGCCAGCGCAGGCGGCCACGCTGCGACTCACCGAAGCGGCGTCGAACGGATCGACTCCTGGCACGTCGAACCAGGACAGAACAAAGCTGGAAAATCCGCGGATCCGTTTCGAGATTCGTCGTGACGACAGTCTGCTGGCCCGCGGCATCATCGAGGGAGCGGCATGAGTACAAACGAACATTGGCAGACTCGGCCTGAAGGCGGCGGCCGTTTCGCCTTGTGGTTGATACGTTCGATCGCGGTGTACGGCGGCCGCGGAGTCGGGCGCGCGTGTCTTTACCCGATCACGCTGTACTTTTATCTGCGCCGTGGGCCGGAGCGCACGGCCTCCAGGGAGTATCTGCAGCGTGTGTTTGGACGGCCGGCGATGCCATGGCATGTGTTCAAGCACCTGCATTATTTCGCCGCGACCATGATGGATCGGGTATTCCTGCTGATGCACGGCGAGAGGCCATTCCAGATCGAGACGGAAGGGCTGGAATTGCTGGAGCAGTGCATCGCGCAGGGTCGCGGCGTGCTCTTGTTCGGTTCGCACCAGGGCAGTTTTGAGGCGTTGCGGGCGCTCGGTGCGCGACGCCCCGAGATGCCGTTGCGGGTGGTGCTGGACAAGCAGAAGACGCCGGCGATGACCGAGTTGCTGGAAGAGCTGGCGCCTGACGTTGGCGCCAACGTAATCGACGCCGCGCGTGATGGCACCTCGATTGCCCTGGCGATGGCCGAGGCCTGCGAAAGCGGCGCGGTGGTGGCGATGCTGGCCGATCGCGGTCGTGGCCACGAGGTGTTGCGGTATGCCCCGTTCCTGGGCTCGCCCGCACCGTTCCCGGTCAGCCCGTGGTTGCTGGCGCATACGTTGAAGGTGCCGGTGGTACTGTGTTTTGGCCTGTATCTGGGTGGCAATCGCTATCGGCTGATCTTCGAGCCGATGGCGGATCGGGTGGAGATTCCACGGCATCAGCGCGGCCCGGCGCTGGACGCGCTGATTGCCCGCTACGCGCAACGCCTGGAACATTATGTCCATGTCGCCCCTTACAACTGGTTCAATTTCTATGACTTCTGGCAGCAAGATCTGCGTGCTCCTGCTGTGCATGACGCTGCCCCTGTGGGCGAAAGCGTCGGCGCCTGAGGCGCCGCGTACGGCATCTCCGCCTGAGGCGCCGCCTACGGGATCTCCGCCTGAGGCGTCGTCAACGGCATCTCCGCCTGAGGCGCCGCCCGCGGCATCGTCATCCGCGCAAACCTTGATCTCCGCATTGGGCCGGCCCGCACCCGCCCGTACGGCCTTTGCTGAAGCGCGCTTCATGCAGGTGCTGGATCGGCCGCTGGTGGTATCCGGCGAGCTGGCGTGGCTGGGCGGCGACCAGCTGCAGCGACGCGTCGATCAGCCGAACCAGGAAACCGCCACCATCGCGAACGGTGAGGTGACCCAGCAGCGCGCAGGCAAGAAGCCGCAGCATTTTTCACTCAAGCGGGCACCGCAGCTGCAGGTGTTGCTGGACAGTTTCGTGGCGCTGCTCAGCGGCGATGCCGGGCGGCTGCAGCAGGCTTTCGAGATCCGCTACACGGGCGTGGCATCCGGGCCATGGAAGCTGGTTCTCACTCCGCGCGATGCGGCGGTAGCCAAGAGCGTCGCCAGCATCACGATCGACGGCGATGGCAACCAGTCGCGCTGCATGCAAATGCAGGAGGCCGACGGTGATCTGGCGATCGACCTGCTGGGTCCGCTGGCGGCAAGAATGCCCGCACAACCGACGCGCGAGGCGCTGCAGGCGCTGTGTCAGGGTGTCCACTGATCGTGCGCCATCGTCAATCAGGGTCAGGCCGATCCGGGACAGGAGCCCGTGCGGCGCTGCTGATCGCATGGCTGCTGGTGCTGGCCGGGCTGGGCTGGATGGTCAGCCAGCGGCTGAAGGTCAGCACGGATTTGCGCAGTTTCATGCCGGCGCCAACGACGCCCGACCAGCGTCTGCTGATGGAGCAGGTCGGCGACGGGCCCGGTTCGCGTCTGCTGTTGCTGGCGATCAGTGGTCAGTCAGATGTCCAACTGGCGACGCTGAGCCAGGGTCTGGTCGGCGCGCTTCGCCAGGATGCGCGTTACACCCAGGTGCTCAACGGCAGCTTCGACCTGGCGGCGCTGGACTCCAGCCTATTGCCGTATCGCTATCTGCTGTCGCCCACGTTGGACACGCAGTCACTGGACGAGACGTATCTCGCCGATCAACTGCAGCAGCGGCTGGATGATCTGTCCTCGCCGGCTGCCAGTTTGCTGAAGGGCTTGTTGCCGCGCGATCCCACGCTGGAAATGCTGAAGCTGGCCGAGCGCTGGACTCCGGCGAAATCGCCCGAGGTGCGCGACGGCGTGTGGTTCTCGCCGCAACACGAAGCCTTGCTGCTGGTGCAGACCAGCGCCGCGGGTTTCGATCCGGATGCGCAACAGCGGGCGATCGATGGCATCCAGCACGCGTTCCGTGCGCTGCCGGGCAGTGCCGGCGCGCAGCTCGATTTCAGCGGGCCGGGCTATTTCAGCGTGGTGGTGGGCGCGCAGACGCGGCACCAGGCCGACTGGATTGGCCGCATTTCCAGCGTGGGCTTCATCGTGTTGATGTTGCTGGCGTATCGCAGTCTCCGTTCGCTGCTGTTGTCGGCGCTGCCGATCGCCAGCGCGGCGCTGGCCGGCATTGCGGCGCTGACCGTGGCGTTTCCCGAAGTGCATGGAATTACCCTGGCGTTTGGCTTCACCCTGCTCGGCGTGGCGCAGGAGTATCCGATACGCGTGCTCAGTCACCGCCGCGCCGGCGAAGATGCGGTGCAAAGCGTGCGTGCGTTGTGGCCGTTGCTGCTCACCGCGATCGCTTCGGCGTGCATTGCGTATCTGGCGTTCTATGCGTCTGGCGTGAACGGTCTGAAGCAGCTGGCGGTATTCACCATCGTTGGCCTGCTGGTAGCGGGTTTCAGTACCCGCTATCTGCTGTCGCATCTGCTGCCGCTGCACGTGCGCGACGTGGCGAAGATGCACTGGCTGATGAAGGCGCGCGCGTTCGTCGATC
>JBAPPP010000381.1:0-2649 GCA_049280175.1 Rhodanobacter sp. | reverse complement strand
GCTCTTGCTGCTTTTGTTTCGCTCCTCCCCCTGCTTGCAGGGGGAGGCTGGGAGGGGGTAAAGCTTTTGATCTTCATGGCGAAGAGCGACCCCACCCCTCCCCTGCACGCAGGGGAGGGAGCAAGGCAAGGCAGGGCGAGTCAGCCCTGCGCGCCGTCTGCTTCCACGTGGTAGTGCGTGGCGATCTCCACTTCTTTTTTTGAGCCGAGGAATACGGGCACGCGCTGATGCAGCCTGGACGGCTGAATGTCCATGATGCGTTCGCGCCCGGTGGTCGCCGCACCGCCCGCCTGTTCGATGATGAAGGCCATCGGATTGGCTTCGTACATCAGCCGCAACTTGCCGCCCTGCTGCAGGATCTTCGCGTCCAGCGGGTAATAGAACACGCCGCCGCGGGTCACGATGCGGTGCACGTCGGCAACCATCGAGGCCACCCAGCGCATGTTGAAGTCCTTGCCGCGCGGACCGGTCGTGCCGGCCAGCAGCTCGCCGACATAGCGCTGCATCGGTGCCTGCCAGTGGCGCTGGTTCGACATGTTGATGGCGAACTCGGTCGCTTCCTCGGGGATACGGATACCGCGCCGGCTCAGCATGAAGCTGCCAACCTCGCGCTCCAGCGTGAACTCGTGGGTGCCGTGGCCGAACGTGAGCACCAGCACGGTGGCCGGGCCGTAGACCACGTAGCCGGCGGCCAGCTGTTCGGTGCCCGGTTGCAGAAAGTCTTCGGCCTTCGGCTCGGTGACATCATCCGGGCAACGCAGGACGGAGAAGATCGTGCCGACCGAGATGTTCACGTCGATGTTCGAGCTGCCGTCCAGCGGATCGAACAACAGCAGATGGTTGCCCTTCGGATAGCCGTCGGGAATCTGCTGCGGGTCTTCCATTTCCTCCGAGGCGCAGGCGGCAAGGTGACCACCCCAGGCATTTGCCTCCAGCAGGATTTCGTTGGAGATCACGTCCAGTTTCTTCTGTGCCTCGCCCTGGATATTCATGCTGAGCGCATCGTCGCTGCCAGCCATACCCAGCACGTCGCCGAGCGCGCCCTTGTTGGTGGCTACCGCAATGCGCTTGCAGGCGCGCGCAACCACTTCAATCAGCAGCGAAAGCTCGGCATTGATATGGCCGGCACGGCGTTCCTCGATCAGGAACTGGATTAGTGAGATGGGCTTCATGTCGGGTCCAGGGAGAATAAATACATGCAAATGAATGGCGCATTGTCCCGACTCCGGCTGAACCGCGCCAGCGCTGCGTGGGTGGCACGCCCTAGCGCTGCCACGAAACCGTCGTGACGCGGCCCACTACTGACAGCACGTTGGCAGCAGGGGGTACGCATCCTGTAACTCCATAGCGGAGGGATACGACATGCGCGATACGGTTTACTTCCTGGTTTTTGACGGCTTTGCCGACTGGCAGGCCGCGCTGGCACTGTGCGAGATCCGCCGCCCAGGCGACTGGCGGGTGCAGACCGTGGGCTTTTCGATGGCACCGGTGATGTCGATGGCTGGTCTCACGGTGCAGCCCGACCTGCCGCTGGCGCAGATCGACTTCGCCCATGCCGCGCTGCTGATCGTGCCCGGTGGTCACCTGTGGCTGCGCGGTGAGGGCGAGCCAGCGGTGGCGGCAATTCGCCAGCTGCATGCGCTGGGTACACCGGTGGCCGGTATCGACAGTGGCGTGCTGGCGCTGGCGCGCGCCAACCTGCTCGACGATTGCCGCCATACCGGCAACTGGCCCGGCCAGATCGACAGCCAGGTGTCGGGCTACGCCGGCGCTGGACAGTACGAGTCGGGCGAGCTGGCGGTGAGCGACGGCGGCACGATCACGGCCAGTCATCTCGGCAGCGTGGAGTTTGCGCGTGAAGTGATCCACGCACTGGACCTGTATGGCTCGAGCGATCGCGAACACTGGTTCCGTCTCTACAAACACGCCATTCCACCGCCGTTTTTCGTCGGCGAGCGCGCAACGCTCGCAACGGCCTGAGGAGGGTGACATGAATCGCTTGATCCATCGCGTCTTGCAGGCCTATCAGCCGCTGTATCAGCGCGGCCAGCTGCTGGATGGCCAGTACCGATGGCCGCATGGTTCCCTTGATAGTGAGCACTGCGGCAGTGAGGCGGCCATCAGCAACCTCAATCATCCGCGTCGTCGCGTGTTGATGGCGGCAGTGGCCGCCGCCGCGGTCGGCCTCATCGCCCGCTTTGATGTCGCCATCGCCGAGCCCATCGCAGGACTGCCCATGACCAAACCCGCGCCGCATGAACCCGCGCACGATTTCGACTTCTTCTTCGGTCGCTGGAAGGTGCACAACCGTCGCCTGAAGGAGCGCCTCGCCGGCAGCACCGAATGGGAGGAGTTCGACGCGCTGCAGGAGTGCCGGCCGATCCTCGGCGGCATGGGCAACCAGGACGAGTTCGTCACCGACGCGTTCGGCGACAGCCACTTCATCGGCATGACGATGCGCCTGTTTGATCCGAAGAAGCGCGCGTGGAGCATTTACTGGGTCGACAACCAGCGGGTGGCGCTGGAGCCACCGGTGCTGGGTCGATTCGAGCATGGCGTGGGAACGTTCTACGGCCGCGACGAATTCAAGGGAAGGCCAATCCTCGTGCGTTTCATATGGACGGCCGACGCCGAGCACCCGCGCTGGGA
>JBAPPP010000380.1:0-1899 GCA_049280175.1 Rhodanobacter sp. | reverse complement strand
TATGCCCGGTCCAGCTCCGACACGGTTGGCATCTACGCGAACGACAGCATGCGGATCAACGACCAGTGGATTGCCGTAGCCGGCCTGCGCCGAGACCGTTTCGCCGCGAGCATCAACAACTCGATATCTCTGCCGGGCTATGCGGCACAGACGGTGTATTTCACCAGCGTGCGTGGCGGCTTGATCTACCAGCCCAGTGAAACCCAGTCCTACTACGTGTCCTACGGCACCTCGTTTGATCCTTCGCTGGAGGCATTGACGCTGACCAGCGGCACCCAGGATCTGGCGCCGGAAAAGAACTACTCCTACGAAATCGGCGGCAAGTGGAACCTGCTGGACGACACGTTGCAGATCACCTCGGCCCTGTTCAATCTCGAACAGACCAACTCCCGTACGCTGACCTCGAGCGGCGAATACGTGCTGGATGGCAATATCCGCGTGCGCGGCGCAGAGCTCGGTGTCGGCGGCCATATCACCGAGCATTGGCAGGTGTTCTCGGGCTATACCTTCATGAACGCCAAGGTCGTCAAGGCGATGGATGGCACCCAGGGCAACGTGCCGGCGAATACGCCGCGCAATACCGCCACCGCATGGAGCACTTATACGTTTGCCCAGCACTGGGAAGCAGGCGGCGGTGCTACCTACATGTCGCAACGCTATGCCGCGAATACCGATCTGGTCAGCGTCGGCGGCTATACCCGCTGGGATGCCACTCTGGCTTACCATCAGCCCACCTACGATGTGCGCCTGAACGTACTCAACCTCACCAACAAGCAGTATTTCGACGCGCTGATCCAGTCTGACGGCGGTCGTGCGGTACCTGCGGTCGGTCGTACGGCCATGGTGACTTTCACTTACAAGTTCTGATCTGCGGAGAACGCTTCATCATGCTGGTGCACGTGCCCGCCCTGCTAAACGGCGAACAACTGGAGTTTTTCCGTGCCCGGCTCGATGCCGATGACGCGCCCTGGACCGACGGGCGCGTCACCGCCGGACACCAGGGCGTGCATGTGAAGCAGAACCAGCAGATCGCCGAAGGTTCGGCACTGGCGATCGAACTGGGCGACAGGGTGCTCGCCGCACTCGAGCGGCACCCGCTGTTCATCAGCGCGACGTTGCCGAACCGGGTGTACCCGCCGATGTTCAACCGCTATCAGGGCGGCATGCATTTCGGCAGCCACGTCGACGGTTCGGTACGGCTGGTGCCGGGCAGCGGCGCCAAGTTCCGCACCGATGTCTCAGCAACGCTCTTCCTCGCGCCGCCGGACAGCTACGACGGCGGCGAGCTGCTGATCGAGGACACCTACGGCGCGCAATCGGTAAAGCTGGCCGCAGGCGACATGGTAATTTATCCCGCCAGCAGCCTGCATCGCGTGACGCCGGTTACGCGCGGCGCCCGCCTGGCCTGTTTCTTCTGGGTGCAAAGCATGGTGCGCGACGACGCTCAGCGCGCGCTGCTGTTCGATCTGGACAATGCCATCCAGCGCCTCACCGCCACCAGCGCCGACGAATCCGCGCGCGTCCATCTGACCGGCTGCTATCACAACCTGCTGCGGATGTGGGCCGAGGTCTGAGTCCCGTGCTTGAGGCCTGCGCGTTGACCGCATAACACGCCGCTGTTTCCACCTCGCCGCGGGAGGGCGGATAATTGCCGGCCCGGAAGCTAAATGGCTGTGCAATGTTCGTACCTGGTCAACGTTGGATCTCCTCTGCTGAACCCGAGCTCGGCCTCGGCACCGTGCTACGCGTTGAAGGACGCGGTGTACAGGTGCTGTTCGCCAAGGCCGGGGTGCTACGCCCTTACGCTGTGGATTCGGCGCCGCTGCTGCGTGCCGAGTTTCGCGCCGGCCAGCGGGTCGCCGGCAAGGGCATCGCATTCCTCGTCGAGCGGGTGGAGAT
>JBAPPP010000379.1:0-9954 GCA_049280175.1 Rhodanobacter sp. | reverse complement strand
GGTGTGCTCCCTCCCCGCCGGCATGGGGAGGAGCAAAAAGGCGGGGTGTGCTCCCTCCACGCCGGCAGGGGGAAGAGCAAAAAGGCGGGGTGCGCTCCCTCCCCTGCTTGCAGGGGAGGGTTGGGGTGGGGTCGCTCTTAGCGCTGAAGGTCAGAAGCCGAAACTCAACCTCACTCCAGGCCTCCACTCCTCTCCGTTCGCCCTGAGCGCGGCGCAGTCGAAGGGCACCCGCGGCGTACCCTTCGACTTCGGCCCTACGGGCCTACGCTCAGGGCGATCGGCTTGCCCCCCAGCCCCCACTCCGGACAACGGGAGCGCATGAAACCATGCCTATGGCTGCGCCCCCATCTGCGCGCGAATGCGCTCTTCCTGCTCGCGCAGCTCAGGCGTGAATTCGGCACCAAAGTCCTCCGCCTCGAACACCTGGCGGATCTCGATTTCCGACTCCCCCTCGAACGGGTTGGGACAACGCTTGACCCACTCGATCGCCTCTTCCATCGACTTTAGCTGCCACAGCCAGAAACCGGCGATCAGCTCCTTGGACTCGGCAAACGGCCCGTCGATCACGCTGCGCTTGCTGCCGGAAAACTTCACCCGCGCTCCCTTCGACGTCGGCTGCAGCCCTTCCGCCGCCAGCAACACGCCGGCCTTCACCAGCTCCTCGTTGAACTTGCCCATGTCGGCCAGCAAGGTTTCGCTCGGCATCACGCCGGCTTCCGAGTCCTGATTGGCTTTGACCATCACCATGAATCGCATCTCGTGTCTCCTTCATGCTTGGGGTGGGGGCCGGGCTGAGCGGAACACCGCTTGAACCCTGGCTCTAACGATACGACGAACCATCTCCGGGCAGATCGACATCGACACATCCGCCCCTCAAGATCTGGAAATATTCTCAAGGTCTGGGACAGCGCCTCGGTATGCTGTACCTATCGCGGCATCGACTTATCCAGGCTGGCATTGATGAAGGAAGACCAAGGCGGGCTGATCGTCCATCGCGGCAGCCGTACCGAATGGCTGGCCGATGCACTGGCGCAGCAGCTGGAAGCGCAGCGGCCGGCCAATCCGCTGGCTACGCAGACCGTGGTGGTGGCGCATCCTGGGTTGCAGCGCTGGCTGCTCGGCCGCTTCGCCCACCGGCCCAACCCCCATGGCGGCCACGGCATCGCCGCCAACATCGAGATGATCCTGCCGTGGCAGTGGTACGAACGCACCGCCCGCCGGGTGCTGGGTGACGAGGCACTGATCGGCGGCGCCTACCGGCATGAAGTACTGCGCTGGCGCCTGCTGATGGCGCTCCCGACGCTGGCTTCGCCCGAAGTCGCCGCCTACCTGGCAGGCGATGATGCCGCTCGGCGCAGCTTTCAGCTGGCCGAGCACCTGGCCGGCCTGTACACGCAATACCTGATCTACCGTCCGGACTGGGTGATCGATTGGGAACAGCATCCCGGCAAGGCCAAAGGCGACTGGCAGGCGGCGTTGTGGCGACAGACGCAAGCCTCGATCGGCCGCCCACACCGCGCCCAGCGCAGTACCGCGCTGCTCGATGCGTTGAGTGCCGAAAGCGCTCACACGGATACCGAACACGCCCGCCCGTCGCTGCATGTATTTGGCGTCAGTCATTTGCCGCCCGATGTACTGGCCGCGCTGCGGGCGAATGCACTGCATACGCAGGTACACCTGTATTTTCCCGATCCCTGCCGTGAATATTGGTCGGACCTGCGCAGCCGGCGCTTTCAGCTGGCGCAGAAGGGCGACCCGGAAGCGCTGTATTACGAGATCGGCCATCCGCTGCTGGTGGCGCTGGGTCGCATCGCACAGGATTTCTGTATCACGCTGGACGAATGCGACGCGATCGAGGAACGTGACCCGCTCGACGAGGCCGAACCGCTCGCCGACGAAACTTCGCTGCTGGCCCGGCTGCAATCCAGCATCCGCTGCCTGCAACCGGAATTGGTCGGCGCCCAGGTCCGCGAGCACGTTGAGGGCGGCGCGAAACTGAGCGAAATACTGCCCGCCCTGCGTGACGATTCCAGCCTCCGCGTGCATGTCTGCCACACCCGCCTGCGTGAACTCGAAGTGCTGAAGAACGCCCTACTGCGTTGCCTCGCCGAGGACCCCACGCTGCAACACCGGGACATCGTGGTGATGGCGCCGGACATCGGCGCGTATGCGCCCTACTTGTCCGCGGTATTCGGTGAGCCGGCGCAGTACCGCGTAGATCCGCTGC
The DNA here is from genome assembly GCA_049280175.1 of Rhodanobacter sp. GTDB lineage: Bacteria > Pseudomonadota > Gammaproteobacteria > Xanthomonadales > Rhodanobacteraceae > Rhodanobacter. The sequence continues at coordinate 7,727 of JBAPPP010000379.1, read as the reverse complement.
ACCTCCCCTGGCACCTCTCCGATGTCGGGCTATCGCGCGCGCATCCCTTGATGAGCGCGTTCGCCCAGGTCCTGGATTTGGCTGAAAGCCGGTTTACGGTGAGCGAGGTGCTGGACTATCTCGACGTCCCCGCCGTGGCGCGACGCTTTGCGATCGATCACAGCGGCCGCGATGCGCTGGAACGCTGGCTGCGTCGTGCCCGTGTGGCTTGGGGTCTGGACGCCGAAATGAAGGCCGAAGTCGGCGCCGCCCCCGTTGATGCAAACTCGTGGCAGTTCGGCTTTGACCGCATCTACGCTGGGCTGATCGCCGGTCAGGATGCTGGCAGTGAATTTCCTGATGGTCCACTTGCGGGCACCCAACTTCTGGACGGAATTTTGCCGCTGGATGGCGTATCCGGCAATGCCGTCGAGGCACTCGGACAGTTCGATCGCCTGCTCGGCGAACTGCGCAAGGCGCGTGATGCTTTCGCCACCCCGCGATCGCTCACTGCGTGGAGCCAATGGTTGCTGGAATTGATCGACTCGCTGTTTCTCGCCGACCTGCGCGATGACGCGGAGAACAGTGCACTCGATACCCTGCGCCGGCTGGCCGCCAGCCTCGGCAGCCAGGCGGCCGAGGTCGGCATCAATACACCAATGTCTTGGAGCGTGGTGCGCGAAGCGGTGCGCGGCGCACTCGACGGTGTGCCGGAGCGCCAACCGTTCCTGCTCGGCGGCGTGACGTTCTGCGGGCTGGTGCCGCAACGCTCGATTCCGTTTCGCGTGGTCTGCCTGCTTGGCATGAACGAGGGCGAGTTCCCCCGACCCACGGGCGATGCCGGCCTCAATCGCATTCTCAGCCAGCCACGCCATGGCGACCGCGATACCCGCAGCGAAGATCGCTACCTGTTTCTGGAAGCGATGATGTCGGCGCGCGATGTGCTGCACATCAGCTTCGTCGGCGAAGGCGTGCGCGATGGCAAGCCGCGCAACCCTGCCGCGCCACTGGCCGAGCTGTTGCAGTTCCTGGACGAACAGTTCGACATCGCTGACGACACAACAGCCGAGCGACCCTGGCGCATCCGCCACCCGTTGCAACCGTTCGACGCGCGCTATTACGAGCGCGATGCCGATGGTCAACCACGACACGACCCGCGATTGTTTTCCTACGATCCGGCGTTTCTCGCCATGCCATCGGCCAGCATCACCCAGCGCTTCCTCAACTCGCCGGTTATCGCGGCGAAGACAGCTGCAGCCAGCGGCGAGATCACGCTGGGTGCGCTCAAACGCTTCTGGCGCGACCCGGCCAAGGACGCACTGCTGCGCGGCCACGGCATCAGTCTGCAGGCGCTCGACAGTACGGGCTGGCCCGATCGCGAACCACTCGAAACCCAGTTCGACCGCCGGGAACGTATCGAGCACCGGCTGTTGTTCGGTGCACTTGTCGCTGGCAACGACAGCCTTCCCACCGAACCGCCGGCATGGCTGGCGCGTTCCGGCATGCTGGCCGGGGGCGCGATCGGTGTCGCGGGCTATGCCGGGTTGCATGATTCGCTGCAAAGCCTGCTCAACAACGCGCAAGGTCTGTTTGTCGATGGCCGTGCACAAGCCGAGGCTCAGGCGATCGATCTCGATCTCCACGATGGCCTGCGCCTGACCGGCGTGATCGATCGCGTATTTCACGCCGCCGAAGGTGGCTTGCTGCTGTTCGATGCCAAGCCAGTCGGCCCGGCCGGACTCAGGGACATTCTGGCCTTCTATATCGATTGGGCTGCACTGCGGTTGACTTACGCCGAGGGCGTGCAGGGCGAATATCTGGAACCTGCTTCCACTAAAAGGGGTGCTGGCACTCCGGGGCTGCTCGACCCAGTTCGCGCACAGGACACGGATCAACTACGTCACGGGTTGCGCCGTTTGGTCGAAGCCTACGTAGCGGCGGAAAATCAACCGCTGTTGTTCTTTGCGCAGAGCGCACTGGCCTATGCGAAAAGTGCGCCGGACGATCGTCTGGCCAAGGCTGCCGACGCATGGGAGGGCGACGATTTCAAACGCACCGGCGAACGCTATTACGCCCCCGGCTATGCCGCACTATTGAGTCGCGGATTGGAGCTGTTCGACGAAAGTAGTTCCGCACATCACGCGTTCGTGGCCGCTACCGAACTGGTCTGCGACGTGCTCGATCCGCAGCGCACGATGCTGCTGAAACCGCAGGCATCCGTGCCTGCAGCCGACGCCGGGGAAAAGGCATGAGCGGTTTCGATGCCATCGCGCCATCCGCCCTGCCCGCGCTCGACTGGCGCCGCATGCCGTTGCAGGGACGGATCCTGATCGAAGCCAGCGCCGGCACCGGCAAGACCTGGAACATCGGCCTGATCTATCTGCGCCTGTTGCTGGAACGCGACTTGCGAGTGGAACAGATTCTGGTGACCACGTTCACCGATGCCGCGGCGCAGGAACTGCGCGAACGCCTGCGGCGACGCCTGATTGAAGCCGAGCGCTCGCTGGAATCCATTGCTGGAGAGTCGGCAGGTACAGCAGCACTCGACGACAGCTCGCTGCAGAATTATCTCGCTTCGTTGTGTCCCGACGAGGACAGCCGCCAGCGCGCACTGCGCAAGATCCAACTGGCTCGTACCGATCTCGATCGCGCACCTGTCTCGACCATCCATGCGCTATGTCAGCGCATCCAGCGCGACTATCCGCTGGAAAGCGGTGCCGCGTTTGCCAACGACAAGCTGTTCGACGAACGTCAGCTGCAACGCGAATGCGTAGAGGATTTCTGGCGACGCCGTTATCTCGACGGTACCGTGCTGACCGGCGCGGTCGATCCGCGCGAGGCGCAGCTGCTGCTGAAGGATGGGCCCGAAGGATTGCTGCGCGATCTTGGTGGCCTCTCGAACCATAGCGATGCACAGATCAAGGCCGGCGGGCTGGCCGAACTCGAACGAGAGCTGGCCACGCTGAGCACTCCGGAAAACATCACCGAGTTGCTGCGGCTCGCAGATGACAAGAAAATCTACGCGCCTCGAGTAAGAGCGTTGGCCAACGCCCTGAAAGCCATCGCCTCACTCTTGCAGGACGGTGCGCAGATCAGCCTTGAGGCCGAGCTCAAGGACCAGCTCAAGGGAACCTTTGACTCCGCGTTCGTTACCAAGCAGGAATCGCCCGATCATCCCGGGGCGTTGACCAACCATCCCTTGATCATCGCGCTGCAGCGATTGAGCTCACTGCTCCAGCTACGCACCATTTTCACGCGTGGCGCGGTGCTGGCCGAGGCTGCTCTCGCCTGCAGCGAGGAGATGCCGCGCCGTGCCCGTCAACGTCGAGTGCTGACGTTCTCGATGCTGATCGACGCGGTTTACCAGCGGCTGTGTGGCGAACATGCCGATGACGTGCTGGCCGACCGCCTGTACGAAGCGTTCCCGGTCGCGCTCATCGATGAGTTCCAGGACACCGACCAGCGTCAGTTCGCGATCTTCGATCGGATCTATCGCGATCAAATGAGTCGCGAGCGCGGCGCGCTGGTAATGATTGGCGATCCCAAGCAGGCCATCTACAGTTTTCGCGGTGGTGACATTGCCGCCTACCTGCGCGCCAGTGAACAGGCAAGCCGGCGTTACTCGCTGACCACCAACCATCGTTCCAGCCGCGCCTTGGTCGAAGCGCTGAACGCGTGGTACGGACATACCGAAGGCGGCTTCGATCATCCGCAAATCCGCTATCAACCGGTCACCCCTGCCGGCAAGGCCGACAACCAGCCGTACACCGTCAACGGCGAGCCGGTCGCGCGGCCGCTGGTGATCCATCCCTTCCGTGGCGATGCCACGGACAAGAAGAAGTCACCTCTGAGCGCGCTCGGCCCGCTGGAGTCGCTGGCGCTGGACGATTGCGCAAACCGCATTGCCGAATTGCTCAGTGACCCGCAACAACGAATCGGTGATCAGCGCGTCACGCCGGGCGACATCGCTGTCCTGTTGTCGACCAACAGCCAAATTGTCGCGCTGCGTACGCGATTGATCGCCCGCGGCGTGCCCTGCGTCGGCAGCGGTCGCGGCAACATCTTTGCCGGCGAAGTCGCGCGTGAGCTGGAACTGATCCTGTACGCCGTGCTGCACCCCGACGACGACCAGGCCGTGCGTGGCGCTCTGGCCACCGCTCTGCTCGGCATCGACCTCGAGCAATTCACCGCATGGGAAACCCACTCGGCGGCATTCGAGCGCGAGCTGGAACGCTTCGAGGCATGGCGTGCGCTGATCCGCACCCGCGGCGTGCTCGCACTCATCGAAGCGCTGCTGAGCGAACGCGCCACTGCATTGCTGGCGCTGCTCGAGGGCGAGCGCGTGCTGACCGATCTGCGTCATCTGGGCGAACTGCTGGCTGCGGAAGAAAGTGCGCGACAGGGACTGGATGGTTTGTACGCATGGCTGGTCGAGATGCGTCAGGAAGGCGGCGACGGCGATGCCGATGCAGCCGATGAGCGCCAGCTGCGCATCGAAAGCGACGCGAGGCGAGTGCAGCTGCTGACCATCCACGCCAGCAAGGGTTTGGAGTTTCCGATCGTGTTTCTGCCATTGGTCTGGCGCATCAGTGATCGCAGCAGGCGGCCGCCCAGCGTATTGAGCTTTCACGACGATGCCGGTCAGCGTTGCGTGGATCTGGGTTCGGCGGATTTCATCGAACACCGCGGTCACCACTTCCGTGAGGAGCTAGAGGAGCGTCTGCGCCTGCTGTACGTCGCGCTGACTCGCGCAGTTCATGCGCTGCACGTGTACTGGGTCGATCGCGGCAAGCAGCCCAGCGACGACAACGATGCCTGGAAATCGGCCGCAATCGACCTGCTGATCCTGCAGGCGCAGCATCGACTGGAGCTGAGCGAGGGCGAAGCCTCACTCGAACAGCTGAGCGAGACGCTTGGCGGCATGCGGCTGGCCGCGCCATTCGCTGATGTCACCACGCGCTATCAGGCTCCGACGGAAACATCCGCGCCGCGCGCCACGCAGACACCGTTGCCACGCTCGCGAGCGTTCCAGTGGCTACATAGTTTCAGCGGCCTGACCCGATATGCCGCAGCCGCCGTGGTGATCGACGATAGCGGTGCCGCTGATGAAACGGGCGCGGAGTCGTTCGATATGGATGAAGACCTCAGCATCGCAGTGACAACCACCGAAGCCGTCGAGGACAGCCGGCTGCTGGCGCTGTATCCCTTGCGGGGCCCGCGCTTCGGTGACGCCGTACACCACGTACTCGAACTTGCCGGCCCCGGCCAGGTTTGGCCCGAGCAGCGTCAACTGTTGAACGCCCAACTCACCGCCCAGGCAATCAAGGCGAACAACCTCCCGGCGGATGAGGCACTGGAGCGCGTCGGCCGACTGATCGACCGTGTTCGCCACGCCGACCTGGGTGACGGTTTGCGACTGATCGAGGTGCCGCCCGAGCGACGCATCGTCGAGTTCGAATTCCAGTTTCCGGTGCAGCAGGTACCTCTAGCGCGGCTGCGCCGTCTATGCATCGCGCACGGACACCCCAACGTCGTGCCGAGCAGCCTCGATGCGACCACCCTCAACGGCATGCTGACCGGTTTTGCCGACCTTATCTTCGAATGGAATGGCCGCTTCCACGTGCTCGACTACAAGACCAACTGGCTCGGCGCGCACCTGCACGATTACCAGGGTGCCTCGCTGAATGCGGCGATGGCCGAGCATCACTACCCGTTGCAGGCCTTGCTCTACACCGTTGCGCTGCACCGCTATCTGCGGCAGAGACTGGACGGCTATACGGCTGAACGGCAGCTCGGCGACAGCTGGTACCTGTTCGTCCGCGCGCTGGGACTGCAGCCCGATGTTCAACCCAGCCTTGGCGTTTGGCGCCAGCGCTGGCCAGCAGCATTGATTGAAGCACTCGACGATGCTTTTGCCGGCGTGCAGGAAGTTGCCGCATGAACGGCCCACTTGTCCCGATGGTGGAAACCGATGAGCGCGCGATTGATCAGACGCTGGGGCAGTGGGTACTCAAGCGTACCGGTTCGCCTCTGCTCGCCAGCGCCGTACGCGCCGCCAGCACCGCCGAAGGCCTCGGCCACTCTTGCGCTCAGCTGACCGATCCCTACACCGACGCCGGCTTCGACGCCGAAGCGCTGACGACGCTGCACCGGCACGCCTGGGTCGGCGACGGTCGGCAATTCACGCCATTCGTGCTCGATGGGCAGGATCGCTTCTACCTGTGGCGCAACTGGCAACACGAATCGAAGCTGGCCGCCGCGATCCTGCAGCGTTGCGCGAATCGCTCATTGCCGATTCCCTCCGACATCCTGGCCGATGACCTCGCTGCGCTGTTCGGCGCGATGCCATCCGACTCCACCGCCTGGCAACGCGCCGCAGTGGCCGCAGTCCCCGGCGCGCGTTTCTTTGTACTGACCGGCGGCCCCGGCACCGGCAAGACCACCACCGTCGTGCGCATGCTGCTGATGCTGCTGCATCACGCCTCTGCGTGCGGCCTGCCGGCCCTGCCGTCGATCGCACTGGCCGCACCCACCGGCAAAGCCGCGCAACGACTGGTGCAAGCCATCGCCAAGGGCAAAGCCGAACTTCAAGCATCCCTCTCTTGTGGGAGCGACTTCAGTCGCGACAGCTCAGCTACGCAGCAAAACCTGCAAGCTCTACTGCCGCACATCCCGCACGCCGACGCACGGACTCTGCATCGCCTGCTCGGCTATCAGCCCCGAGACAACAGCTTCAGCCGCGGCCCCAACAATCCGCTGGCCGAAGACATCATCGTGGTCGACGAGGCTTCAATGGTGGATCTGGCGATGATGCGCCAGCTGCTGGAATCGCTGCGTCCGGACGCGGTACTTATCCTGCTCGGCGATCCGGGTCAGCTTGCGTCGGTCGATGCCGGCTCGGTGCTCGCCGACATCGTCGCCAGCACGCTGCCGAACCAGCTGCCGCCGGGCATGGCCGACATGCTCGCGCCGCTGCTGCAGAACGTGCCGGACACAACCGCAAACGACATGTCCGCGCAGAGCAATCCACTGGCTGGTCACGTGCTGACGCTCACTCACAGCTGGCGCGCCGGCAGCGGACTGCAACGCGGCATCGAAGCCTTGCGCGGCACACCCGACCCCGCCTGGCTGCATTCACTATTGGCTCAGCGGTCTGATGGCGATCTGCACTTGCGCCGCTGCGTCGACAGCAACGACCTGCGCGCCTGCGTAGACGGGTGGCTCGATCGCCACATGGAACTGCTGTTCTCGCTACTGGCATCAGACATCGACGCCGCCGATGCGCTGCAGCGCCTGCGTCAGTTGCAGATACTCTGCGCACTGCGCGAAGGACCGTTCGGCGCGCAAGGCATCAACACGCTGATCGCACGTCGCCTCGGCGCACGCTTCGTCGTCGACACCGGCCACACCTGGTACCACGGACGCCCCGTGATCATCACCCGCAACGATTACGCCCGCGGCCTGTTCAACGGCGATGTCGGCATCGCATTGGAAGGCGCAGAAGGATTGCGCGTGTGGTTCGAGGTGAGCGACCGCGAGGGCCTCGCCGGGCTGCGCAGTTTCTCGGCGCGCGCACTACCCGCCCACGACAGCGCCTGGGCGATCACCATCCATCGCAGCCAGGGCTCGGAGTACCACGATGTGGCCGTCGTACTGCCGCCCAACGAAGACAACCGCGTACTCACCCGCGAGCTGGTCTACACCGCCATCTCGCGCGCGAGAAGTCACGCCGAAATCTGGGCCACCGA
>JBAPPP010000378.1:0-18036 GCA_049280175.1 Rhodanobacter sp. | reverse complement strand
GCCTTCGCAGTCGCTGTGCTCACCCCAACCTACGCAGCGCTAGACCTCCAGTCGATCGTCCGGACGCGCCACCAGCGCATATAGCGCCGGCATGAGAAACACGCTGATCAACAGTCGCGTGAACAATCCGCTGACGATGACCAGCGCAAACGGTCGCTGGGTATCCGTGCCAACACCGGTAGCCAGCGCCGCAGGCAGCAAGCCCAATGCCGCCACCAGCGCCGTCATCATGATCGGACGCAGTCGCAGGATCGCGCCCTGACGAATCGCCTCGTTGAGATCGATACCGCCTCGTCGCAACTCGTTGACGTAGGAGATATAGACGACCGCCGTCTGTACCGAGACGCCAAACAAGGCGAGGAAGCCAATACCGGAAGACACCGAGAACGGCGTGTTGGTAAGCCATAGTGCCACGATGCCACCGACCGGGGCCGACAGCAGCACGCCGAGCACGGTGATGAACGGGAATTTGAAATTGCTATAAAGGGTGAATAGCAGCAGAAAAATCAGCGCCAGAGTCAGCGGCAGAATCACATTCAGTTGCGCGCGCGACGCCGTATATTCGGTGTACTCGCCGCCCCAGTCCAGACGGTAGCCCTGCGGCAGCTTGATCTTGTCATTGACCTGCTGGATGGCATCGCCGACCGCGCCGGCCAGATCGCGTCCTTCTACCGAGAACTGCACGCCGATGTAGCGCGAGTTGTCCTGACGGTAAATAAACGAGGCGCCATTCGTCACCTGGATATCCGCGAACTGCTTCAGCGGAATCTGCTGTCCGGCCGGTGTAGTCACCAGGATGTTGCCGATTTCCTCGGGGTTGTCCCGGTACTGGCGTTCGAGTCGAACAACGAGATCGAACTGCTTCTCTTCCTGCACTACCTGGGTGGCCACATCGCCGCCAATCGCGGTCTGGATCAAGCCATTGATGTCGGCGACGTTCAAGCCATAGCGGGCAATCTGCGCGCGGTTGATCTTGATAGTCAGGCTCGGTTGTCCCAGCTCCTGCACCAGGGTCACGTCGCGGATGCCGCGTACCTTCTCCAGCAGTTGCTTGATCGCCTTGCCCTTCTGCTCAAGCGTATTCAGATCCGAGCCGAAGACCTTGACTGCCAAGGCACTCTTCAAGCCGGTTTCCGCCTCGTCCACCGCGTCTTCCGCCGGCTGGGTGTAGTTGAACATGATCCCGGGAAAGGCCTGCAGCTTCTTGTTGATGGCCTCGGTCAACGCCGCCTTGGTGCGATAAGTACCCGTCCATTGCGAGTAAGGCTTGAGGCCCACGTAAAACTCGACGTTGAAAAAGCCGGTCGAATCCGTACCGTCATCAGGCCGCCCCAGTTCCGAGGCGACCGTGGTGACCTCGGGGAAGGAGCGCAATATGTCGCGCACCTTGGGCGTGATCTTTGCCGATTCGTCGAACGAGATCGTGTACGGCATCGTGGCGCGCACCCACAGTGCGCCTTCATCCAGTTGCGGCATGAACTCGGCGCCGATACGCGGAATGAGCAGCAGCGAACCCACCAGCAGAACGGTCGAAGCGAGCGTCGTCCCCCAGGGATGGGCCAGACAGAAATCCAGACCTTTGATGTAGACCGATTTGATCGCTTCGAAAACGACATTGCGGCGCTCGTTCACACCCTTGCGCATGAACCATGCGCATAGCACCGGCAGCAGCGTCAGCGTCACGATCAACGAGCCGACCAGGGCGAAAATCATGGTGTCGGCCATCGGTTTGAACAGCGTCCCGGATGGCCCCGACAGCACATAGATCGGCAGGAAGCTGACCACGATGACCGCGACGGCATAGAACAGCGGGCGGTCCACTTCCGCCGCTGCTTCCCGAATGATTTCCCTGACGTTGAGTGTGGTTCCCCGGCGCTCGGATATCTGCCGGTAAATGTTTTCCACCATCACTACCGCGGCATCCACCAGGATGCCGAAATCCACCGCACCGATGGAAAGCAGGTTGGCCGAAGCGTTCTGCACATCGAGACAGATGAACGCGAACAGCAACGCCAGCGGAATGGTGGTGGCGACAATCAGACCGGCGCGGAAATCGTAGAGGAAGAAAATCAGGATAACGACGACCAGCAACATGCCGCGCAGCAAGTTGTCTTCCACGATCTTCGTGGTCAGCGCGATCAGATCGCTGCGGTCGTAAAACGGAACGACCTTGACGTCCTTGGGCAGGATTTCATTGTTGAGTTGTTTGGTTTTCAGCTCGACCCGCTTCAGCACATCCTGGGTTTTTTCACCGGTGCGCAACAGGATGACGCCTTCCACCGCGTCGTCCTTTTTCTCGTAGCCGAATTCACCCAGGCGCGGCGCGATGCCGATAACGACGCGGCCGACGTCCTTCAGCAAGACTGGGGTGCCGTCATGCACCGCCAGCACCACGTTGCTGATGTCCTCCAGCGTTTCCATGCGCCCCAGGCCGCGCACGTAGTAAAACTGGCCGCCTTGCGAATAAAACCCGCCGCCAGCGTTGCCGTTATTGGCCGCCAGGGAAGCTTCTATCTGCACCGCCGACAAGCCGACCGCAGCGATCTTGGCCTGATCCAGCAGCACCTGGTATTGCATCGTTCCGCCGCCGAACCCCGAATCATCCGCCACACCGGGAACGGATCGGTATTGGGGCTCGATGGTCCAGGCCTCGAGGGTCTTCAGATCCATCGCCGACCGGTCGGGACTCTGCAGTACGTAGCGATAAATCAGACCCGAGGGCGCCGACAGCGGCGATACCGAAGGGGTCACGCCGCTCGGCAGACTCGCGTCCCCCAGCCGGTTGAAAACTTCCTGGCGGGCGAAATTATTGTCCGTGCCATCCTGAAAAGTGATGATGACGTCGGACAACCCATACAACGAGATGGATCGAGTGTTGGCCGTCTTCGGAATGCCGTTCATCGCCAGCTCGACGGGAACCGTCACCAGTCGTTCTACTTCTTCGGCGGCGTGCCCGGGCCATTGCGTGATGATCTCGACTATCGGCGGTGACAGATCGGGATACGCGTCGACCGGCAGGCGATCAAGCGAACGCGCTCCCGCACCCGTCAGCAACAGCGTCATCAGGATGATGAGAAAGGGCTGGCCCAACGAAGCGGCCACGATCCGATTCATGATCGAAGCCGTGCGCGACGGCGATCCGTTGGAAGGCAATTGGTCGCTCATTGGTTTTGCATGAACTGAACGAAGATGGCGCCATCGACCACGATCTGATCGCCAGAGTGAAGGCCAGAAGGAATGTCGTATTGATCGCCGGTGCGATAACCCAGGGTCACTGAGCGCCGCGCGAAGCTGCCATCGCTCTGGACGACGTAGACAAACGGCAAGTTCTCATCGTCGCGCAGGATCGCTGAAACCGGCACCAGCAGCCCGGTGCTTTCCTGGCGCGAATGAATCCGCACGCTGACGTACATCTGCTTTTTCAGGAAGCCGCCCGGATTGTCGACAACGACGCGCGCCGGCACCAGGCGGGTATCGGGGCTCACCAGGGATGCAATATTGTCCACGGTTCCGGCAAAGTTTTTTCCAGCGATGCCGGTCACCACCTCGGCAGGATCGCCAACGCTGACCGAAGAAATGTCTGAATCGGAAATCTGCGCCATGACCCACACACGCGAAAGATTGGCGATGGTGAAACACGGCGTAGTGCCGGCCTGCAGCAGCAGTCCCGGCGTGATCAGTTTTTCCACCACAGTGCCGCTGATCGGTGAGCGGATGACGCCCTCGATGCGCGCGACCGGCCGCCCCTGCTGAATGTCCTTGATCGCCTGTGGATCGACGCTCAGCGAGACGAGTCCCTGCAGGGCGGCTTCAAGATCGGCGTCGGCATTGGCGGCGTCGGTTTCCGCCTGATCCTCTTCGCGCTTCGCAACACCTTGGTGCTGGACCAGATCCTTTTCCAGGTCGGCCAACCGGCGCGCGGTATGGGCCGTGGTCAGTGCCTTGCGATAGGTGCTGACGGCGGCGGCAAAGTCGGGGGAATCGACGTAGGCCAATGCATCCCCTTTCCTGACCTTGTCACCGGGAGACACCAGCAGTCGCGACACCGGACCGGAGATCGGTGCCAGTACGCTGGTGGCCTGATCGTTGTCGAAGTCGACCGCGCCGGTGGCCTCGATGGTCTTGTGGAACCGGGACGGCGCGACGGTATACAGATGGACGTTCGGTCGCTGGGCAGCGGTCAACGTCACGTTGCTGGCCGTCACGGATGCGGCCTGCGAGCTGTCGTCGGTTTTGGACGAGCAGCCGGAAAGCAACGCGACGCTCACCGCCACCATGAGCGCAACGGCAGAAAAGCGTATGAATGTGCCCCGACCTTCCGCCGCCGGCATCCCGTTGAACGATTTATTTTCCATCTTTGTCCTGGACTAGTTCCGCGCGATTCCACCAGCCACCGCCGAGCGCCTGGAACAGCGCTGCGGTGTCCGCATAACGATTCGCCTGGGCCTGTATCAGACTGATCAGGGCCTGCTGATACGACTGCTCCGCACTAAGCAGCGAGAGCTCGTTCGCATAACCGGCCTGCAGTTGTCGCTGGGATAAATCCAGCGTGCGCTTGGCGGCATCGGCGGCGGCGGCGGCTGCTTTCAGGCCCTCGGCATCCTGATCAAGCGCGGCCAGGGTATCGGCGACACTTTGAAAAGCGCTCAGCACCGTGCTGCGGTATTGTTCCGCCGCTTGCACGTAGGCGGCCTTCGCTGCGCGCTCCTGATGCAGCAGCGCACCACCCTGGAAAATAGGCGCGGTCAGATCCGCACCCAGACCCCAGAAGCCGGTGCCTGATTTGAACACCTGGCCAATCGCCAGCGCCGAACTGCCGGCGTTCGCGGTCAATGAAATATTCGGCAGCCGGTTTGCCGTGGCGATACCGATCTGGGCGCTGGCGGCGTGCATGTTGGCCTCGGCCTGCAGCACATCCGGACGCTGCGCCACGAGTGCCGAAGGCAGGCTAACCGGCAATTCCTGCGGCAACTGCAGATTCGACAGCTCGAATTTTTCAGCCGGGGCCTGGCTCGGAAATTGTCCTACCAGAACTGCAAGAAGATCGCGTTCCTGGACCAGTTGCTTGACCAGCGGCGGCAACGTGGCGGTGACTTGCGCGAGCTGCGATTCCTGCGCGGCAAGATCAAGGCCGCTGGCGTAACCCTTGGCCAATTGTCGCTGCAGGATCTGCACCATGTTCGTGTTGATGTCGATCAACTGGTGCGTTGCGTCGATCTGCGCCTGCAGCGATGCCTCCTGCACGGCGGCCGCCACCACATTCGTGCTCAACGTGATCTGCGCCGCGATCATCTGGAAGCGAACTGACTGCTCCTGCGCCTTGATCGACTCCGTGGTCCGGCGGTTCAGGCCGAACAGGTCGGGTGCATATGACACGCTGACCTGTGGAGTAAACAGGTTGTAGAGAAACTCGCCGTTGTTGGGCGTCGCCGAGATGGTCCCTGCGGTCTTCTGGCGGGTAGCCGAAAAGTCCGCGGCGACGCTGGGATAGTAGACACCCCGCTGCGCAAGCACATTTTCATGGGCGACGGTCAGCGCCGCCTGCGCCGCCTTGAGATCGGGATTGTTGGTGAGCGAATGTTCGATCAGATCGTTGAGTGGCCTGGAGTGAAACAAAGTCCACCAGTCACCGGGAATGTCGCTGCCCTTCGCAAATCGCTGCGCTTCACCACCGGCAACGTTCGCGCTGGCGACGGTAGTCGAAAGCGGCTTGGCGGTGTAATCGGCGACATCGGGAGCAGCGGGCTTCTTGAAGTCAGGCCCGACGGCACAACCAGCCATCAGCAACGAGGCCAGGGCCGCGGTGAAAAGCTGACTGCGCCGCGCTGAGTTCGCAAGCGACGAGACTTCCTTTGTTTCCCCATCTCTCGTTGGTTCGGTTTTGGCGAGCACTTCGGCCCACGTCTTGTTCATGCGAGCGCGTCTTCGGGAGAGATTGATCCGTGTGTAACGATATATCGTATCAAATACAAGCGAAAGCCGTGCCGAAAGTCACGACGTCAAGGCATCGCGCAGTCTCCAGAAAGAGCTTCACGCCGGGGCGTTACAGCCCCTTCGCCGCCTGCGCCACCGCCCGGAACAAGGCACGCCCCTTGTTCATCGTCTCCTCCCACTCAGCGGCGGGATCGGAGTCATAGACGATGCCGGCGCCAGCCTGCACGTGCAGGCGACCGTTCTGGATCACCGCGGTGCGGATCGCGATGGCGGTATCGGCGTCGCCCCACCAGCCGATCCAGCCGATCGCGCCGGCGTAGATGTTGCGCTTGTACGGCTCCAGCTCCTGGATGATTTCCAGTGCGCGAATCTTCGGCGCGCCACTCAAGGTGCCGGCAGGAAACGTGGCCTTGAGCACGTCCATGTAGCTGAGGTTCGGCAGCGCTGTGCCCTGCACCTGGGAGACGATGTGCATCACGTGCGAGTAGCGCTCGATCGCAAACGACTCGCTCACCTCGACGCTGCCGGTCACGCTAACCCGGCCGATATCGTTGCGACCGAGATCGATCAGCATAACGTGCTCGGCGCGCTCCTTCGGATCGGCCAGCAGCTCCGCTTCCAGCGCCCTGTCCTCTTCCTCCGTGGCGCCACGCTTGCGAGTGCCGGCGAGCGGTCGCACCACCACCTTGCCATCCCGCAGGCGGACCAGGGTCTCCGGCGAGGAGCCGACGATCTGCGTATCGCCGAGATCGACGAAGTACATGTAGGGCGAGGGGTTCATGGCGCGCAACGCGCGATAGACATCGACCGGCCGTGCGTTGAAGCCGACGCTGAGCCGCTGCGACGGCACTACCTGGAAGATGTCGCCGGCGCGGATGTATTCCTTCGCCCGCTCGACCATCGCCTCGAACTCCTCGCGGGTGAACGAGGACTTGAAGTCGGCCTCGTCCAGCGCCGTGGACTGGGTGAGCTGCGGGTAGGAGGCGCCGCCCTGACGCAAGCGGTAGACCAGCGCATCGAGCCGACGTTGCGCGGCCGCGTACGCCTGCGGCTGCGACGGGTCGGCATGCACGATCAGGTACAGCCGGCCCTTGAGGTTGTCGAATACCGCGACTTCCTCGGCCAGCATCAGCAAGACGTCGGGCGTGCCCAGCTCGTCAGCACGATCCCACTGCGCCAGGCGTGGTTCGATATAGCCGATCGTCTCGAAACCGAAGTAGCCCACCAGGCCACCGCTGAACGCGGGCAGTTGCGGCAGTTGCGGCACATCGTATTGTCGACGCAGCCGCTCGATCTCGCCGAGCGGATCGTCGAGATGGCGACGTTCGGTGACCTCGCCGGCATCCTCCACTTCCAGTTCATGCCCGCGCAGTCGGTACACCCGTTTCGCCGGTAGGCCGATGATCGAATAGCGCCCCCAGGTGGCCCCGCCCGCGACCGATTCGAACAGGAAGGTGTACGGGCCGTCGGCCAGTTTCAAGTACACCGACAGCGGCGTATCGAGGTCGGAGAACACCTCGCGCACCAGCGGGATGCGCGTATGCCCCTGGGCAACCAGCGCGTCGAATTCGTCTCGGGAGATCACAAGCAGGTCCACTGAAATCGCGGCCCTTCAAGATAGCAGTCCACCGCCCTGCAAGCACACTCCTTTCGGCTCGCTTGATACAGCACAACCGCAGGTTTACTCTCGGCCAAGGGGAAACAGGGGAAACAACGTGGACCGTTATTGCGAAGTCATCTGCGGCCTGGCGGCCGGGATACTCGATGTGCTATCGCTTGGCCGCAAGTCGCAGCTGCATGCGGTTGGGATTCGACGCACTTCAAACAGGTCTTGATGCGTATTCCACTCATCGTCACCCGAGCCCCGCAGGACAACACGCAAACAGGCTTTGCACGATTTCAACGCCGGCAACCCGGCGCTGCGTCCGTAGTTTCATCACCACAGAGGGGCTCTGAACGTGACAACAGAAGACGCAATATGGATAGGCCAGGATGGTCAGAAGTACGGCCCCTACACCGAGGCGGACGTTCGCCAGCGGCTGGCGGACGGCAAACTCACGGCTGATACGCTCGCCTGGCGCAATGGCCTGGCGGAGTGGATTCCGCTCGCCACGATGTTTCCCAAAGCTGCTGCCCATGAACCACCGTCGCCGCCACCCGTGCGCGCCATAGGCGGTGCCCCCGCTGGCCCGTTCTCCGCAGTCGAGACGAACCCCGCAACTTTTTCCGAGGGATATTCGGCACGACATGTCGACCCGTCCGAAACGGCCGATGCGGAGCGGGCGGCGCTTCCGGCGCCGCCGTCATTGCACTGGGGACTGGTGTTGCTGTTCACCGCACTCACGTTGGGGATCTTCGGAATCATCTGGCCCTTCATTCAAACCACTTGGGTACGCAAGATTGATGGTCAGAGCCGTGCCACGCTGCTGATGGCGATTGCCGTTGCCTGCTTTGTCGTTGGCGAATCGTTCTATATATCGGGCATTGTGTCAGCCACCCATGGCGGCGGTGCTGCCGGGTTGGCTGGCTTTGGCGGCCTGCTGCTGTTGGCTTATTGGATTTTGTATCTCGTCGCATTTTTTTCGATGGCCAACTCCATGCGGCGCAATCTATCGGACTATGGACTGCCGGTGGAGATCGGCGGCGTCACCCTGTTCTTCCTGGCCATGTATTACCTGCAAAGCCAATTCAACTGGGTGAGCCGCTGGAAGCGCACCGGGCAAACTTCACCCGGGGCAGCCAAGGGAATCATCTGGCTGGTTTGTTTTGCCGTGCCTTTCCTGATCGGCATACTCGCGGCGATTTCGATTCCTGCGTATCAGGATTACGTCATCCGCGCCCAGGTTTCCGAGGGGACGGCTCTGGTCGGCGGCGCCAAAGCAGCCGTAGCCGAGTATTACAACGACCGAGGTTCATTACCGCCCGACAACCGATCTGCAGGCCTGGCGGACAGCACCTTGATCGCAGGCCGATATGTATCCGGCGTGGACGTCACTGAGGGCAGGATCACCGTGGCATTTGACACAGTGAATTCCAATCGGGCTATCCGGGATAAAGTCCTGGTGTTGTCGCCGACTCCCAACGGTAGTGCCATCACCTGGAGTTGCAGCACTGACAGCACCTTGCCGAGCAGGGATTTCCCGTTGGCTTGCCGTAACTAGAAAGAGAAAGTTGGCCGGGCACATGTGTCGCCGCATGCGCCCGGCCAGTGACGCCAGCTTCACTCAACCGCCCAGCCGCTGCCGTGGCATGCCATGCAGTTGCAGGCAGAATGCCACGCCGCTGCCATCGTCGAGATTGCGCGCCAGCGCAACGCCGCCGTGACGTTCGGCGACCAGACGCACTACGTACAGACCAAGGCCCAGGTGGGGTGCGTCGCCCGGAGTGGTCTTGTCGCGCAGGCTGACCAGCGAGTCGAACAGACGACCCTGCATCGCCTCCGGTAGCGGCGGCCCCTGATTCGCCAGCTCGATCTCGGCACCCTCGCTGCTCGCGTGCAGGCTCAGTCGCAACCAACCATGCACCGGCGTGAATGACAGTGCGTTGTCGAACAGTTTGTCCAACGCCTGTGCGATCAGCTCGGGAGCACAGTGCATGTGCAACGGCGCATCCGGCAGCACGCAATCGAGCCGACGCGTGCCGATCAGCGAGCGATACGCATCGGCGCAGCCGCGCACCACGTCACGCAAATCGACATCTTCGGGTTCGGCCGCGGCGATCGAACGCTCCATCCGGCTCGCCTCGCTCATCGCCCTCACCAGCGCACTAAGCCGTGCGACGCCATCGCGGGCACGTGCCAGATACGGCTTCGCCTCGGCTGGAAGCGCCGCATGTTCGAGATTGTCCAGCGACGATTGCACGATCGCCAGCGGCGTGTTGAGTTCGTGCGACAGTTTGGAGGCCAGCGTGCGCAGATAGTCCGTGTAGCCGCCGACTACTTCGAACAGGCGCTCGAAGCTGCGCGCGAGGTCGCCGATCTCATCCGGTGCATCGGTCATCGGGAAGCGACCTTTTTCAAACAAGCCGTCCAGACGTCCATCGTTGAGTTGCGCGCGCTCGGCTGCATTGCGCAATCGACCCAGCCGCAGACTGAGCCGGGTGGCGAATGCCAGCAGGATGCCGCCAGCCACCAGCAGCACGCCAAAACTTGTGAGCAGCAGGCCTAGCAGGGCACGATTGGCCAGCAGCGGCACGATATGGCTGGACTGCTCCAGCAGCAGTACGCCATCGATCTTTCCCATGTTTTCGATCGGCACCGCAGCAGCCAGAACCACGCTGCCGCGCTCCTCACCGCTACGCCAGACGCTCGCCGACTTGCCCGCGCTGGCCTGGCTGACTTCGCGGGTATCCAGTCGCGGGACATCCTGCGACCACGGGTTGGCGTCTTCCATCCGGGTCGCCAGCAGCGAACGATAGATCAGCGACGCGAACCAGCCCGGCTGACCGTCGGCGCCAGGCGTGGTGACCAGGCGCCCGCTACGTGCCAGCAGCCAACCCTGCGGCGCCAGCACCCGCGCCTGCACCTGGTCGGGCGCGAGCTTCGCCAGTTCGCTGGAAAGCCCGGCCGAATAATCCAGCAAGGGACGGGTATCGGCGGCCATCGGATCGCCACCTACCGTCGCGTCGTACACACCCACGCCGAGGGTGCGCAGTTGCAGTCGGCGCGACAGTTGCAACTCGACCCGATAGCCGCTGCCGTCTTCCTGCCACTGCGCGGTAAGCAGATCGGGCAAACCGGCGACGGCAGGATCGAGCGGCCGTGCCGTGAGCGAACCCGGCGCGGCGCTGGCCAGCAGGTATCGCCGCTGGCCGGCGGCGTTACCCAGCGCAAGGATCAGGTGATCCGCCGCCAACGCGTTCGCGTCGTTCGCATCGGCGCGGGCACGCTGGGTGTCGGGTACCTCGGCATACAGGTATAGCCAGTCACTGTCTTCGGCCAGCAACAGCTTGCCGCGCTGCTTCTGCGCTGGATCCAGTGGCTGACTCCACGGCGTCAACGGCGCCCAGTCGTCGCCGTAACCATCGACGGTGATCGGGCTGGGCGTCTGTTGCACGTACCAACCTTGCGCATCCGCTGGCAGCACGGCACCCGTTACCACCAGACTGCGCGCCACCGCTCGTGCCGACGCCAGCAACGCCTGCGCCTGTCCTTCGCGCAACAGCGTCTCCATCTGCCGCACATATAGCCAGCCCGCTATCGGCAACGCCAGCGTGCACAGGGCGACCAGCAGGAGTTTCCGGCGCAGGGTCATGCAGTAGCGATCCAGCAGGCAGGCATTGGCAAGAGCTTAATGCTGTCCCGCCTTGTCTGTGGGTTTGGGCAATGGCTGACTTTTCATATACGCCGATTTCTCGATCACCCGCTGAAAAAGTTCGGTGACATGTTGTCGCTGCGCATCGCCGGCGGCCACGGTCATCGACCAGCTGAAGCGGATACCGGCCGCCTTGCCCGGATCACAGAACACGACCGCATCATCGATGTGATCGGTGCCCTGATAAAGCAGTCCGTGACAGTCCATCGCGCGATTGCTGACGGGAAACGCGGCCACCTTGGCCAGCGGATCGTGCTGCAGATAATGCTCCTGGTCGGCCTGCCATTCGGCAGCCAGCGTCGGCAGCTTGCGCGGCCAGACGTTGAGCACCATCACGCGGTCGGGCTCGCCAGTCCAGTCGCCCTGATAGATCACGAAGTCCACGCCGATGGCCTTGGCGTAGGTACAGCAATCGGCCGTCCATCCCTGTGGCGCGATGGTGGAAATGCTCCAGCCGGGAATCGCACCATCGGGTTTTCCGGACGCGGCAACGCGCGCCGGGTCACGCGCTGGCGCTGCTGCCTGCGCGATCGCAGCGATGGTCAGCAGCATGAAGCTCAGTGACGCACGCTTCATGCCGGCTTCCAGCGGTAACCGACGCCGTGCACCGTTTCGATGGCATCGAACTCCGGCGCCACTGCGATGAACTTCTTGCGGATGCGCTTGATGTGCGAGGTGATCGTGGCGTCGTCCACGACGAGCTCCGCCTCGCGCATCAGCTGGTCACGATTTTTCACGTGCCCGGGAAAGCGGATCAGCGTATGCACCATCCAGAACTCGGTGACGGTGAGCGGCACCTCGGCACCGTTCCAGGTAATCCGCATGCGCTCGGATTCCATTTTCAGCGGGCCGTGCTCGATCACCGTCTCGCTGGACGCAGGCGCCTTCAGCGATTCGATGCGGCGAAACAGCGCCGCAATGCGCGCGGCCAGCTGGTGCAGGCTGGTGTCCTTGCTGAGGTAGTCGTCGGCGCCGAGACGCAGGCCGGAGATCACGTCGAAATCCGAATCACGTGCCGTGAGGAAAATCAGCGGCAGCGTGGACGATTTCGCGCGGAGTTCGCGGCAGAGGTCGAAGCCGCCTTCCGGCTCGTCGCCGAGGCCGATGTCGATGATCACCAACTCCGGCAGGCGCATGGCGAACGCGGTCGACGCCTCCCGTCGCGAACCGTAGCCCCGGGCGTCGTAGCCGAAGCGGTTCAATGCCTCGACGTAGTTGGCGCGGATCAGCGGTTCGTCTTCAACGATGGCAATGCTGCGGCCCATGGCTCGCTCCGGAAAGATGTGCCCGCAGCGTGCTATGCGAACTGCCGCCGCGCAAGCCATGTGCAGCGACTGCCCGCGTTTTGCCACAAGCCAGCGGCAAGCGGGCCCGATTGTGCCGGCGGCAGGGCCGCTGCGGGATGTGTGATGCAGTCCAAGCACAACGCACGGAGTCCAGGCGATGCCAAAAGTCGAATCCCCCGAACGCGACCCGAACGCGGAGCTGCGCGGCTTCGAACCGTTGCGGGTGACGCTGGCACTGGGCGCTTTGCTGCTCGGCCTGATCCTTGGCATGCATTGAGGTGAACGCCATGCAGAAACCCTGCTGCAGTCCCCTGATTACCGATCAATTTTCCGTGGAAGGCATGGGTGCGCCCGGTGCGAATGGAATCGCGCCGGGCGCGGGGCACGAGCCCGACCCCGATTGGCAACCTTTGTAACGCGCTGTCGTCGCGCCGGCGTTCACACACCCCGTCATGGTGGTTCCTTTCCCCTCCCCGCGAGGGGATTTTTTTGCCATGAGGTCTACGCTGAACCGATATTCAGGCCTATTTCCCGGCAACCGGGAACCAAATCGAATCGATCCGGTCAGAAGCAGTGATTGGCAGGTATTCCATAGCCGTGGAATGTGCCGATGCGGCCGTTGACCCCTCTCCGATGCGGTCGTATCGGTATACGCCAATCGATGGTGTTTCCTCTCACGTCATTCCGACGACGTTTATCCCGGCACAGCCTTATCACTGCGCCGGGATTTTTCTTTTGTAGGCCCGGGATTTTGAGCGGCACTTCTCTGGTCGCACGGGAAGCCTGGCGACGCTCAGCCGATGGCCTGGCGCATCGCGGCGATCTCGGCGCGGTAATCCTTCGCATGGAAGATGGCCGAACCAGCGACGAAGGTGTCGGCACCGGCCGCAGCAATGGCGCCGATATTGTCCGCCGTGACGCCGCCGTCGACTTCCAACCGGATCGCGCGACCGCTGTCGTCGATCAGTCGGCGCACCTGACGCAATTTTTCCAGCGTGCCGGGAATGAACTTCTGCCCCCCGAAACCGGGATTGACCGACATGATCAGGATCAGGTCCAGCTTGTCCATCACGTAGTCGAGATAGTCCAACGGCGTTGCCGGGTTGAATACCAGTCCAGCGTGGCAGCCCGATTCCTTGATCAGGCCCAGCGTGCGGTCGATATGCTCGCTGGCTTCCGGATGAAAACTGATCAGGCTGGCGCCGGCCTTGGCAAAATCCGGCACGATGCGATCGACCGGCTTGACCATCAGGTGCACATCGATCGGCGCCTTGATGCCGTAACCGCGCAGCGACTGCAGCACCATCGGACCGATCGTGAGATTCGGCACGTAATGGTTGTCCATCACGTCGAAATGCACCCAGTCGGCACCCGCGGCCAGCGCCGCAGCGGTGTCTTCGCCCAGCCGCGCAAAATCGGCGGCGAGGATGGACGGGGCGATCATCGGGGCTTGCTTGCTCATGTCTTTCAACTCTTGGAAAAAACGCGGCTTGTGCGATGGAGTTTACGGCGTCAACGCTTCGTTGGCTTTTCGCGCATAGGATGCGCTCCTACTTGAAGCCGCGCTCTTACTTGAAGCCGCGCTGCTCCTTGATTCGGTCGTAGGCGGCATTGATCTCGCTGGCACGCGATTCGGCGCGTTTGCGCATGTCTTCGGGCAAATCGCCCAGGCGATCGGGGTGATGTTCCGAAATCAGTTTGCGATAGGCGCGCTTCACGGCGCGATCGTCGACACTGCGGTCAATCCCGAGCACCGCATAGGGATCCGGCCCCTGCGAGGAACGCTGGGGAGGCACATATCCACCACCATTCGAACCTTGACTGTAACCGCGCTGGCTGCCGCCGGCGTTCCACGCATAGCCCTTCATCGCCATCAGCGCCATCAGCTCCATGTCACTGATACGCAGCGCAAACGCGAGCTGGCGCAGGATCGCCATTTTTTCCGGCGGCGGGTTGCCCTCCGAAAGCACCGTTTCGATCACCACATCCAGCACGGGAAACGCATGGTCGCGGCGCAAGCCGACCCAGTTGCGCAGCTCGGTGATCGTGCTGGTGACATCGAACTCGGGCTGCTTGCCGGCATTGAAGCTGGCGGCAGCCTGCTTGCGTAGCTCGGTGTCCAGGTTCATTCGCGACATCAGGCGCTCGGCCACTGCGATTTCCGCCTCCGACACGCGGCCATCGGATTTCGCCACCGCACCGAGCAGGGTGAATAGCGGCCCGACAAAGCCACCTGCCTCCGGTATGGCGTGCTTGCGCTGGGTATGCCGCAGGTTGTCAAAGATGAAGCCGATGATGCCGCCGGTAATGGCTCCAGGCAGATGACCGATGATCAAGCCGAAGAACGCGAACCACAGCGTGTAGGAAAAACTCATGGATGAACCTGCGGCTGTGGCGATTGCGCGCTGTACCAGCGCGCCAGGACGTCGAGCTCGGCATCACTGACCGGGCCGATCGCGGCGCGCATCAACGGCACGTCGCGGCGACCATCGCGGTACTGTTTGAGCGCGTCGCGCAAATAATCGAGTTGCTGCCCGGCCAGGTTCGGCGCGCCAGCCATGCTGGCATGACCGGTCACCCCATGACAGGCCGCGCACAAACCCAGTCGACTGGGCTGCGCCAGCGCCGTAGACGGGCTCTGGGCATGGGCAGAAAGGGCGGCGAGCAGGAGAAGCGCCGCGATCGGTAGGGTACGCATCGGCAACACATGGGGTTGAAGGCGGCCAATTCTAGCAGTGCGCCGTGATGCGCCTGGGCGGCAGCGGCTAGAATAGGAGTTTCATCAACCTGCGGAACCGACGTCGTGCCCACCAGCTTGCTGCAATCGAACCTGCCCGGCCTGGAATTGATCCATCGTGGCAAGGTGCGCGATGTCTTTGCATTGTCCGACAACCGCTTGCTGATTGTGGCGACGGATCGGCTGTCGGCGTTCGACGTGGTGCTGCCCAACCCGATTCCGGGCAAGGGCGAGATGCTCACGCAGATCTCCAACTTCTGGTTTGCGCAGACGGCCCATCTGGTGCCGAACCATCTGCTCGACGTGCCGCTGTCCGACGTGCTGCCGCCCGGCACCGATCTGGCGCTGTACGAAAAGCGCGCGGTGGTGGCGCGGCGGCTGAAGCCGGTACCGGTAGAGGCGATTGCCCGCGGTTATCTGATCGGCTCGGGCTGGAAGGATTACCAGGCGACCGGTTCGCTATGCGGCATCACGTTGCCCGCCGGCCTGCAGCAGGCGCAGCAGTTGCCCGCACCGATCTTCACCCCGTCGACGAAGGCCGCCGTTGGCGACCACGACGAGAACGTCAGCTATGACACGGTAGTCGCCGCGGTGGGCAGCGAACTGGCCGGCAAGGTACGCGACGCCACCCTGGCGATCTACCAGTGGGCGGCCGCCTATGCGGCCGAACGCGGCATCATCATTGCCGATACCAAATTCGAGTTCGGCACCGATGCCGACGGCAAACTCTACGTCATGGATGAGATGCTGACCCCGGACTCCTCGCGCTTCTGGCCGGCCGACCAGTACCGCGTCGGCATCAGCCCGCCCAGCTACGACAAACAGTTCGTGCGTGACTACCTGGAGACGCAGGACTGGAACAAGCAGGCGCCTGGCCCGGTCATTCCTGATAACGTCATCGCTGCGACGGCCGCCAAATATGCCGAGGCATTGCAGCGACTGGCCGGGATCAAACTCGACTAGACCTGATTCGAACGGCTGTCCAGATTCGAAACCCAGACCCGACCCGGAGTTGTCATCACATGCGCGACATGCAGAGCTGGCTCGATAGCTACAGTGGTGACCATCAGAACCCGACCAACCAACGGCTGCACTGGCTTTGTGTGCCGCCGATCGTGTGGAGCGTCATCGCTCTCTTGTGGACGATACCCGTGCCGGCGTCGTTCGCCCGCCCCGGGGCCTGGGCCGTGCTCGCGATGGTGCTGGCGTTCTACTGGTACTGGAAACACTCCCGTCGGCTGGCTGCTGCATTGCTGATCGCATTCGCGCTGCTGGGGCTGCTCACGAACCTGCTGTTCGCTGAACTCGGCGCCGCCTCGCTTCGCTGGTTGGCCGTAGGTGTGTTTGTGGTCGCCTGGATCGGCCAGTTCATCGGGCACAAGTTCGAAGGACGTCGGCCGAGCTTCCTCACCGACCTGTCGTATCTGCTGATCGGGCCCGCATGGCTGATGGCCAAGTTGCTGCGCAAAATGGGATTCAAACAAACCGTATGACGACCTTGCTTACCGTAGTCAGCACCCTGCTCTGGTGGGTGCTCTACAGCAGCATCGGCGCACTGTTCTTTGCCCTGATCGGCTGGTCCGTGCTGCGCTGGACCGAACGCTGCGCGGTGGTGTTCAACCGCATCTATCTCGCCTGCCTACTGTGGAACATGATCGGCATGCTGCTGATCGTCGGTGTCGCTGCCTATGAAGGCCATCTGCATCCTCCGTACGCAGCATTGCTCAATTCCGGCCTGCTGCGCTGCACGCTGGTGCTGGACATGTTGATCGGCACGGTGCTGCTGTGGCGACTGACCCCGCGCATCGACGCGCGCCGCATCCGCCCCGGCAGCGCCTGCATGGCGGTGGCCGCAATCATGGCGATCAGCTTCGGGATTGCCACCAGCCTGGCGTGACGCGTACGCGCATCGAAACCGCTGCGCCTGGGTTCGTAGCAAAGCATTCCTGTGGGCGATCGTGAGTTGCCAGCGGGCGTGGGCATCCTCAACGCGTTCGTCATTCCTGCGAAGGCAGAGGCGCTTTTCAACAGCGAAGCTGGTCAACTCAGCAGCTTCAGGCTCTTGAAGTGCAAGGGCACTGGGTTCCTGCCTTCGCAGGAATGACGAGCCAAGGGCAATTTGATCGGGCGGTTCCATCCACAACATCCCCTATCACCGGCTCAAACTGGGGTGATTGCCGGGGTTGCTGCGCATCTATTCCCGCAAGCGCGGCACACCATGCTCGCTGCGTTCTTCGATCGCGACCGGGCGGGTGTCGAGACGTTCGGTTCGATAGTCCTGGGGCAGCGGTTCCGTTGCTTCGTTGCGTGCAAACGCCAATGCATTGCGGTAGCAGCGCTGGGCCAGCGCGGCATCGCCTTGGCCGGCATGAAGATCGCCCAGTGCTTCCCATGCGGCCGCGCTGGGCGCAAGCGCGAGCGAGCGCTGCAGGTACTGATTTGCCTTGCCCCAAAGCTTGAGTCGCACGCACATGCGGCCGAGCGTCAGCAGCAGGGCGGCGTCATTGGGATGCGCGTCGAGCCAGCTTTCGGCGCGGCGCAGGCGCGCTTCAATATCCTCGCTGCCGAGCACGCCGTAGGTTTCGATCAACTGTGGTGACCATTCGCGGCGCAGCGCGGACTCCAGTTCGTCCATCGCCGGCAGGATCAGGCCGAAGCCGGCCGCGCGTCGGGCGTAGGCATCGATGACCGCCGGCACGCGGCGCTGCGCTTTCGGCAATTGCGACCACAGCGTGTTCAGCGCAGCGCCATTCGCGCAGGTCTGCAG
>JBAPPP010000377.1:0-6654 GCA_049280175.1 Rhodanobacter sp. | reverse complement strand
GGCCAGTGGGCAGCTCTCGCAGTGCGGACGTGAGCGCACGCAGACGGTGGCGCCCAGATCCATGATCGCCTGGGTGTAATCGGCGACTCGTGTCTTTGGCGTATGGGCTTCGGCGTACTGCCACAGCTGCTTCTCCACCGCGCTCTGGCCGGGGTGGCCATGGATGCCGTGGTAGCGGGTGAGCGCGCGCTTGACGTTGCCGTCGAGGATCGCAAAGCGCAGGCCGTGTGATTGCGCCAGGATCGCGCCGGCGGTGGAGCGGCCGATGCCCGGCAACGCGCTTAGCGCGTCGTAGTCGCGCGGCAACTCGCCGTTGTGCTGGGCGACGCAAAGTTGCGCGGCACGATGCAGGAAACGCGCGCGGCGGTAGTAGCCAAGCCCTGACCACAGCGCCAGCACCGTGTCCTCGTCAGCAGCGGCGAGATCGCGCAACGTGGGCAGTGCGCTAACGAAGCGCTCGAAGTAACCGACGACGGTGGCAACCTGGGTCTGTTGCAGCATCACTTCGGACAGCCATACGCGATACGCATCGCGCCGGCCCGGTTCGATGCTGTGCTGCCATGGAAGATCCTTGCGGCCGTGCTGGTCGAACCAGCGCAGCAGGCGTGTGGCTACCGTCATGGGTTCTTGCTGGCGGTGGGTTTGGCTGGCGCGGTGCTGCTGGCAGCAGGCACGGCATCGCCGGCCTGCAGGGTGAATCCTTCGATGCTGATGTCGTCGGTCTCGATTTTTGCGGCTTCAAGATGGCCGCTGCCCGGCGGCAGCGTCAGGGGTGATCCCTGTTTGTCGCCGAGCTGGCTCCACCAATGCGCCAATGCCAGGGGCGGCAGGCGCATGTCCGCGTGATTGTCCGGGCCGTCCAGCTTCAGTGCGAGCAATAAGGGATCGCTTTCGTTGGCCGGCGTCAGAATCAGCGAGATACCGTATTGACCGGCCTTGGCCTGGTCGAGCCTGCCGGCCAGGTTTGCCGACACGTCAGCTTCGGCGTGCCAGTGCGCGTTGCCGGTCAGTTCAAGCGTCAGCGTTGCGCCCTGCGACAGCTGCAGCGCGATGTTGTCCAGTTGCAAGGTATTGCCCTGGATGCGCGGAATGGCGGATAGCTGCAATTGAAGCGGCGTACCGCCGGCGCTGGTAGCCGTCATGTGCAGCGGAAACGTTTGACCCGAAACAAGGCTGCCGGCTTCGAGTGCGACATTGTCGAGCAGCACCTGATTGCCACGCACCACGCTGCCACGATCGATGCTGACGCCGGTGTCGATGCGCGGGATGTTGGGCGGCCTGCCTTCTTGCTGCGCGGGTAACCCGGCCAGCCAGGCCTGCAGTGCGTCCAGATCGACCCTGGGCGCATCGATCTGCAGTTGCGTGATGACGGTCGGGCCACCGAACAGCGTGCGCCATGGCAACGCCAGGCGGCCGCGTGCGGCCAGCAGGATCGGCGTGTTGGCGTCCTGTGCGCTGAGCGTGATGCCGTGCAGATCCAGCGCCGGGCGCGGGAACAAGGTCGGCGTGGCCGGGCTGGCCAGGTTCAGTTCAAGCCCGGCGGCACGCGCCTGGGTTTGCAGCATGGCGGTGAAGCGATCGGGCTGCAGCAGAAGATCGGCCGCGACAACGGCGACCAGTACAGCCGCCATCGCGAGGCCGCCAAGCACGAGCAAGATCAGTCGCAACCGACGCAGCATCGTTCAGCCTCGCGGTGGCCGGGGTTCAGTCATGGTTGCGCTCGTCGCGGCCCAGGCTCGCCGGGAGCAAGCCGTCGACAAACGCTTCGGCCTCGAACACGCGCAGGTCGGTGGCGGTTTCACCCAGGCCCACATAGCGAATCGGCAAGCCGAATTCGCGCGCCAGCGCAAACACCACGCCACCCTTGGCGGTGCCGTCGAGCTTGGTCACTACCAGCCCAGTGACGCCGACGATCTGGCGGAACTGGCGTACCTGGTTCACCGCATTCTGGCCGGTGGTGCCGTCGATCACCATCAGCACTTCGTGCGGTGCGTTGGCGTCCAGCTTCTTCAGCACGCGGGCAATCTTGCCCAGCTCATCCATCAGGCCGCCCTGGGTGTGCAATCGGCCGGCGGTGTCCGCAATCAGCACGTCGATGCCGCGCGAACGCGCCGCCTGCAGCGCGTCGAAGATCACGCTGGCCGAGTCGGCGTCCTGGCCTTGGGAAATTACCGGCACCTGGTTGCGCTCGCCCCAGGTTTTCAGCTGCTCCACCGCGGCGGCGCGGAAGGTGTCGCCAGCGGCCAGCATCACCGCGTGATGCTCGTCACGCCATCTGCGGGCCAATTTGCCGATGGTCGTGGTCTTGCCAGCACCGTTGATGCCGACGGTGAGCACCACGAACGGCTGATGACCGCGGATATCCAGCGGCTTCTCGACTGGTTTGAGCATGGCGACCAGCGCCCGGCGCAGTGCGGCGAGCAACGCGGGCGCGTCGGCAAATTCGCGCTTGTGCATGCGCTTGCGCAGGTCTTCGACCAGTTCGGTACTGGCCTCGACGCCGACGTCGGCGGTGATCAGGGTGGTTTCCAGCTCGTCGAGCAGATCGTCGTCGAGCTTGGGATGACGCACGAACAGCGTGGCCAGCCCGCGCGCGAACGCGTTGCCGGACAGCCGGTCGCGCCAGCTGCGCTTGGCCGTTGCGGGCGTGTCCGCCGTCGCGGTGGCTTCGGTGGTTGCTGGGCCGGTGCTTGGCGGCCCGGCCAGAGGTTGACTATCGACGTCCGCTTGAGCAGGCGAGGGGACTTGCGCCAGCGCCTCGTGCAACGCCGGGTCGGCGCTATCCGTCGCTGCAGCGTCCAGTGGCGGCGTGACGGCGGCGGGTTGCTCCGAACTCGTTTCGGTGGGCTTCTTCTTCCAGAACTTGAGCATTGCGGCTGTGATTCAAAGACAATGGGCGGCATGCTAACACTCCAACCTGTACCGCCCCGTGAGAGCCTGGCGCCGCGGTGGTGCACATGAGCGACCGCCACGCTGCGGCGTCCGGGCGCATCCGCATCATCGGCGGCAGCCTGCGCAACTCGCGTCTCAACGTTCCGGATCTGCCGGGCCTGCGGCCCACCGCCGAACGGGTGCGCGAAACGCTATTCAACTGGCTGGCACCAATCATCGCCGGTGCGCGCTGCCTTGATCTGTGTGCGGGGACCGGCGCGCTTGGCATCGAGGCACTGTCACGCGGCGCCGCCAGCGTGCAATTCGTCGAACGCGATGCGCGCGCGGTGCAGGCGTTGCGGGCCAACCTCGAGCGGCTCAAGACGACCGGCGGACAGGTTGCCGCAGCCGAAGCTGGCATGTTCCTGCAAGGCGTGCCGCAACCGCAGGATCTGGTGTTTCTCGATCCGCCATTTGCACTGGAATTGTGGACGCTGCTGGCGCAGCGGCTGGAGCAGGGCGGCTGGCTGGCCGCGCAGGCGTGGATTTATGTGGAATCGCCGCGCGCCAGCACGCCGGCGTTGCCGTTGAACTGGCGATTGCACCGCGAAGGCCATGCCGGTGAGGTGCGTTTTGCGCTTTATCAGCGCTAGTCTGCAGGGCGCATTCGTGCCGTGCCGGGGCGCGGGGATGACGCACCACGCCTGAGCTTCCGTTAAGCTAGGGCTACTTTTCACTGCCGTTTCGACCCGTGAACAAAGCTTTGGGCAATCCGCGTCTGGCTGTCTATCCAGGCACCTTCGATCCGATCACCAACGGTCATGCAGATCTGGTGGCACGTGCTGCGCCGTTATTCGACCGGGTGGTGGTGGCGGTGGCCGACAGCTCCAGCAAGGGGCCGGGCTTCAGCATCAAGGAGCGGATCACCCTGGCGCGACTCGCGCTGGCCGATCTGCCGAACGTGGAGGTGCGCGGCTTCGATTGCCTGCTGGCCACCTTCGTCGAGGAAATCGGTGCCGGGGTGATCATCCGCGGCTTGCGCGCGGTGTCCGATTTCGAATACGAATTCCAGCTGGCCAGCATGAATCGTCATCTGATTCCGCAGGCGGAGACGTTGTTTCTGACGCCGGCGGAGCAATACAGTTTCATTTCCTCGTCGCTGGTGCGCGAGATTGGCCGTCTCGGCGGCGATATCTCCGGTTTCGTGCATCCGGCGGTACAACAGGCCATGCGGCAGCGCTGGCAGAAAAGCCGATCCGGCTCCAACAAGCAATCCGAATCAGAAGGTGATCACTATGCGTAAGTTCGCTCTCATTGCTGCCGTTGCACTGGCCGCTGCGTTGACCCTCAGCGCCTGTGGCAAGCAGGAGGACGATCAGCAGGCCGCCCCGCAGGCACAGCAGGCGGCCAAGCCGACCAATCCTACTGACAGCAAGGCCTGGAATGCCTACCTCGGCCAGCTCGTGCAGAACAACATGCAGGGCATGACCGCCAGCCAGCCGTATGCCTACATGGTGACCCCGGGCGTCAGCGATGACGACAAGGCGCAGAACGACCGTCAGCTGCAGAGCGTGCAGGACACCGTCGCCCGCGGCGTGTTGCCGGGCAATCTGCTGGCCTTCGCCGGTCAGGATTCGAGCAAGACCGCTGACCTGGTCACGGCTGCCTTCAAGGACGCCAAGGCGGGTTCGTTCAAGGGCGTGATCGTCCTGTTCATTGGCGACAAAGCCGACCAGCAGCGCGTCACCGATGCGTTGACGCCGACCGGTGCGACCATCCGCTTCGTCGCGATGTGATGACTATCATCCGCGCCGGTCATGCCGGCGCGGATGATACCGGCCACCTTCCCCCCTGATGGATGGGGGTGTGGTTGCGGGGTGGTCGCTGTTGGCGACCCGTGCGCTATCCCCGAGCGTCAAACCCCAGCATGTAGTATCGACTGCCATGTCCCTGAAAATCCTCGACACCTGCGTCAATTGCGACGTCTGCGAACCGGTTTGCCCGAACAAGGCGATCTCGTTGGGCGAGGAGTATTACGTGATCGATCCGGCGTTGTGCACCGAGTGCGTCGGTCACCATGACGAGCCCCAGTGCGTGGTGGTGTGTCCGGTCGAGTGCATCATCACCGACCCCGGGCACGTCGAATCGACAGAACAGCTCACCCTCAAATACCAGTACCTGATGGCCAAGGAGTCTGCGGTATGAGTTTTCCCCTGCGTTGGCGGCTGCCGTCGTTGAGTCGGCCGTCATTGGGCGCGCTCTCCTTGAGCCTGTTGCTGGTTGGCGGCGGCGCATTTGCTGCTGAAGGGCTCCAGAAAGACGGGCCCCAAAAAGCCGCTGCTCCGATTGCACAAGCACAACCGCGCCCGGGTCACTCGGGCATCGCCAGTGCGAACTTCCTCGCCACCAATGCCGGTCTCGAAGTGCTGGCCAAGGGCGGCAACGCGTTCGATGCGGCGATTGCGGTGGCGTCCACGCTGTCGGTGGTTGAGCCGGAGAGTTCCGGTATCGGTGGTGGCTTCATGGCGGTGCTGCATCGGGCGAAGGATGACCACGATGTGT
Organism: Rhodanobacter sp.; assembly: GCA_049280175.1. Lineage (GTDB taxonomy): Bacteria > Pseudomonadota > Gammaproteobacteria > Xanthomonadales > Rhodanobacteraceae > Rhodanobacter. Next base: position 1,221 of record JBAPPP010000377.1, on the reverse strand, counting down.
TCATCGATGCTCGCGAAGCTGCTGCTGCCGCGGTCAATCCCAAAGATTATCTCAACCCGGACGGCAGCCCGAATCGCGATGCCGCCTTGAAGGGTCCGCTTTCGGCTGGCATTCCCGGCGAACCGGCCGGATTGGTCTTGATCGCCAAGCGCTACGGCAAGCTGTCCTTGAAGCAGTCGTTGGCGCCGGCGATTCGTATCGCGAGCGAGGGATTCCAGCCGGATCCACGCCTGCGCGGCGCGATTGCTGCAGAACAGAAAGACATTCAACGCTGGCCCGCCTCGGCGGCGAAATATCTGCCGAATGGCGCGCCGCCGGCTGATGGCGCGCTCTGGCACGACCCGGATCAGGCACACACGCTGGAGCTGCTCGCCGAGCAGGGCAGCGATGGCTTTTATCGCGGCGCGACAGCGGACAAACTGATTGCTGCGGTACATGCGGCCGGTGGCAACTGGACCTTGGCTGACCTCGCCAGCTATCAGGCGAAAGAGCGCACGCCGCTGACCGTGAACTATCGCGGCTACCGCATCGTCACCTCGCCACCGCCGTCCTCCGGCGGCGTGGCGATCGTCGAGATCCTCAACATCCTGTCCGGTTTCGATCTGGGCAAGGTCGACCAGGCACATCGCGTGCATCTGATCGTCGAGGCGATGCGTCGCGCGTTCCGCGATCACAACGACTATCTGGGCGATCCGGATTTCGTGAAGATGCCGCTGGACATGCTGCTGTCGCCGTTCTACGCCGATGGTCTGCGCCAGAGCATCCTGCCGGATCGGGCCACGCCGTCGTCGATGCTGCCCCCGGCCGCCGCCAGTGAGCCGGGCATGCACACCACGCATTTCTCGATCATCGATGCCGACGGCAACATGGCCGCCGTCACCGCGACGGTGAACTACACGATGGGCTCCACTTTCGTCGCGGCCGGCACCGGTGTGCTGTTGAACGACGAGATGGATGACTTCGCACTGGTACCGAACCAGCCAAACGTCTACGGCCTGCTCGGCAGCGTGGCGAATGCGCCGGCGCCCGGCAAACGCATGCTGTCGTCGATGTCGCCGAGCATCGTTATCGGTGCCGATCGCACAGCAGTGATTGGCTCGCCCGGCGGCTCGACCATCATCACCCAGGTGCTGGAAGGCATCCTGAATTTCATCGATGGCGAAAGCGCGCAGCAGATCGTCGCGCACAAGCGCTTCCATCATCAGTACATGCCCGACGAGG
>JBAPPP010000376.1:0-4425 GCA_049280175.1 Rhodanobacter sp. | reverse complement strand
GCTGTGCGAGCAGCTCGCCACCGCGTAAACCCAGCGCGGCGGCCACGCCACCCAGCGCCAGTCCCTGCACGAATCGTCGGCGCGGCAGCTGGAAGCCACGCGGGTCTTGCCTGTTCATGGATCAGTTCCTTCGTGAAAGCGCAGACGCAGCACGGCCACCTCTGGCGGCCGCGGGTTCTCCGAAGGATCAGACTGCGGGAGGTCGCAAGGGCGGCGCGTAACCCGGTTGCGGCGCTGCCTGGACCGCGGCCTGCCAAGTGGCCTGCCCGGGCACGATGGAAGCCGGTGCCAGCGGCTGCAACGCCGACAGGTCGACGGTCATGTGGCTGCAGGCGCACTGGCAGCTATCCGAAAGGTGCTGGTGCGGCTGCGGTGCCGGGCCATCCATAGGCATCGCCGCCATACCTTGCATCCCCGTCGAGGCACAGCAATCCGCCTTCGCCCAGGCCGCGCTGCCCATCATCAGCCACGCACACAACGCCAGCACGAACAGCAGGCGGAAACGGCGCAGACGACGAAAAAGATACGGAGACATACACCGAGCGTAAGGCCAGAAGGCGCCCTTGCCAACTCTGGAGCAGGCTCCAACGGGGCTTAAGCCCCCAACGTCTATACTTGACCACCCTGCCCGCCGTGACTGCCATGAATTATCGCCACGCCTATCACGCCGGCAACTTTGCCGATGTACTCAAGCACACCGTCCTGCTCGCGCTTATCGAGGCGATGCAGAGCAAGCCGACGCCGTTCTGCGTGATCGAAACCCACGCCGGCAGCGGCTGCTACGCGTTGGATAGCAGGGAAGCCGGCAAGACTGGAGAATTCAAGGACGGCATCTCGCGGCTGCTGTATCCCGACCTGCATGGCAGCACCGCCAAAGCAGGCAGCCTGCCGCCGCTGCTGCGCCGCTGGCTGGACAGCATTCTTGCGGTGCCCGGCAACGAAGAAGGCCTGAAGGTTTATCCCGGCTCACCGTTGCAGGCCGCCAACGCCATGCGCGCCGAAGACAGCGCCCAGCTGAGCGAGCTGCATCCGGAGGAAGCGACGCTGCTGCATGAATTGTTTCGTCGCGATCCACGCATCCACGTGCATCAGCGCGACGGTTATGAGGCGTTGAGCGGACTGCTGCCACCGAAGGAAAAACGTGGACTGGTGTTGATCGATCCCCCGTACGAGGCACAGGAGGCCGAGTACAAGCGCATCGAACAGGCGATCAAGGCTTCGATGCAACGCTGGCCTACCGGGGTCTACGCGATCTGGTACCCGATCAAGCTGCGCAGCCAGGTGCAGCCGTTCCTGCGCTGGCTGTCACGCTGCGGTGCGAAGCGTGTGTTGCGCGCGGAATTGATGGTGCATCCAGACGACTCGCCGCTGCGCCTGAATGGCTCCGGCATGGTGATCCTGAATGCGCCGTGGAAACTCGACGACGCTCTGCGTGAACCTCTGCAGGCGATGGCGCGCTTGCTGTCAAAAGAACGCCCGGCCGAATGGAAGTTGGACTGGCTGTTGCAGGAAGGTGCCGAGCCGCCCGCACCCAGCCCGCTACCGCCGTCGCGCCTGGCGGCGTTGCGATTGCTGTCATCGCGCACGCCTCCGCCGCGCCCGTCGTCATCCGCACCGCCTTCTTCACGCGCACCTTCTTTGCGGACGCCCTCTTCACGGACGCCCCCGTCGAAACCGACGTCCTCCAGCCCGACGTCGGGCTCACCCTCGTCACGTTCGCCGTCATCACGTCCGCCACGCAAAACCGGACCCGGTCGCCCACGCTGACGCGGACAGGCAACACAATTTGCTGACACACGCCGGTTGTAGCATAAGCTCACGGCCAGCGGCTCCGCGACTAGCGGCCAGCCTGTTCCAGCCGATCTGTTGGAGTTCGATCATGCGTATTGCCATTCGTTTCTTGCGCTATTCATTCGGCCCGCTGCTGGCCCTCCTGCTGGTCGCCTGCGCGCCGGCACCGATCTACAAGAATGTGCCCAATGGGATCACTGCCCCACCGACCCTGGTGGCGCAATCGCCAGAACGCTACTCCGGCGGCGATGTGATCTGGGGCGGACGTATCGTGCAGGTCACCACGTTCGCGAACCACAGCGAGGTCGAGCTGCTCGCCTACCCACTGGATTCTTCGCAGCGCCCCCAGTTGAATGACATCGGCAACGGCCGCTTCATCGCCGTGATGCCCGGTTACGTGGAGCCGCTCGACTATCCGGCCGGCGCGCTGATGACGATGAGCGGCAAGCTCAACGGCACCCGCGTCGGCATGGTCGGCGAAGCGAACTACGTGTTTCCGCTGGTCAGCGTGGCGCAATCCCACGTCTGGACGCCCAAGGAGATGAACGCTGGCCGCAACAACGTCCAGTTCGGCGTGGGCGTGGGCGTCGGTATCCGCTAAGGGTGCGCGCTTTGCGCGGATGCCTGGTGCGAGCTCTGCTGCGCGCTCAGCGCTGGAACTGCGCGAACGTCACAAAGTGGCCACCCGGCTCGCGATAGCCAATCTCGGTGGCGCCGTAGAACGTCTCATGGCGCGGCGCCACGATCTCGCATCCCTCCATCGTGAGGGCAAGCGCGTCGATACTGTCCACCTCGATAAACAGACAGCTGCGGTCGCTGCGCCAGGCCATCGCCGCGCCATTCGGATCGGCAGCCAGCGAAGCGGTGGTCTGCAGCATCAGTTCGATACCATTGCCGACCAGTATCACGAATACCGGGCCGTCCTCGCCCGGCACTTCGGCGGTGATCGCAAAGCCCAGCCGGTCGCGCCAGAACGCAAGACTCGGCGCGATGGTTTCGACAAACAAGACCGGCGTGGCCTTCTGGCAAACGGGTGACGTCATGGCAACACTCCTGGGCAGTCAGGACATCATCATGCCCCAGCGACCTTGCCCTGTATTGAACAAACGCGTCAGCGCCAGCGCCCTGGCGTGATCCCGGAAAACCGACGGAACTCGCGCACAAAATGCGCTTGATCGCTGTAGCCCGCCGCCATTGCGATATCGACGGCCCGATAATCGCGCCTCAGTAGAAGTTGCCGCGCACGCTCGAAACGCAGATAGCGCAGATGCTGTCGTGGACTGACGCCAAGCTGATCCATGAAATGCCGCTGCAAGGTGCGCAGCCCCATACCCGCGTCATCGGCGAGTGCGGACACCGTCGGCAGCATCGGTGCATACGGCAGGCGCTGAATCAGCAACATCGCCGACGTCACTGACAGTTGCGGCAAAACGGCCAGAAGGCTCGCATCGGCACGTGCACAACGCGCAGCGAAGCTGCGATCCTCACACCATCCACTCCATGGTGGGCGCCACGCCCGCGCCGGCAACGCGGCAAACTCGATGCTATCGTCGGTCAGCAGTGAAAGAGGGGCACCGAGCAACGAAAACAAACCTCCAGAGGCAAAGCGGATGCCGAAAAGGTTACGGCAGCTTGCGGTCTGCACCTCGATCGCCCGCGTCATCGTGCCGACCCAGCGCATGCCTGGCGATGTCTCGCTGAAATCACAGATCAGATCAGCACAGCCATCGGGCAAAACCCGTCGCAACGTCGACGTGCCATCGGCAGCACCATCGATGCTCCAGTAAGCCGCCACCCATGTTTGCAACGCGGGCGCCGGCAAAGACTCCTGATAGGTCATGGGGGGCATTTTGCAGTGTGCATGGCAAGGACGTCACGGCACGAGCGCCGACGCGACTCGAAAGTTCTTTCGGTGCCTTACACTACAGGCCATTGCCGAGGGGATGAAAGATGTCCGGTAACGCCAACTCGTTGAAGGCGATCCTGCTCGCCCTGGGCGCGAATTTCGCGATCTTCGCCACCAAGCTGTTCGCCGCGATCGTCACCGGCTCCGGCGCGATGCTGGCGGAGGCCATTCACTCACTCGCGGACTGCGGCAACCAGGGCCTGTTGCTGCTCGGCATGCGCCAGGCGCAACGACCCGCATCGGATGAGTATCCGCTGGGCTGGGGCCGCGCCTTGTATTTCTGGTCGTTTCTGGTGGCGATGCTGCTGTTCAGTGTGGGCGGCATGTTCTCGGTGTATGAGGGCATCCACAAACTCACTGCTCCGGAACCGCTGAAATGGCCATGGCTGGCGTTGGGCGTACTGGCGTTCGGCATCGTCGCCGAGAGCATCTCGATGCGTGGCTGCATGCATGAGGTGAACAAGGTGCGCGGCGAGCAAAACCTGTGGTACTGGTTTCGCGAAACCCGTTCCAGCGAACTGCTGGTGATCTTCGGTGAAGACCTGGCCGCCCTGCTCGGCCTGTGCGTTGCTGCATTGGCCATCGGCGGCACCATGCTCACCGGCAATCCGATTTTCGATGCGCTGGGCACCATGGTGATCGGCGTACTGCTGCTCATCGTGGCCGTGCTGCTGGCGATCGAAGTGAAGGCGCTGCTGATCGGCCAGGGCGTCGAACCACGCCGTCGC